>DATFRK010000733.1:0-7277 GCA_035263325.1 Pyrinomonadaceae bacterium
TTCGGGGGACCGGAAGGAATGGATGATGTAATTCCCTTCCTCGAGAATGTGCTACGTGGCCGCAATGTGCCACAGGAACGTCTCCTCCAGGTCGCGAGGCACTACGAAATGTTCGGCGGCGTCAGCCCGCTCAACGAACAAAACAGGAAACTGATCGCTGCACTAACACTCGAGTTGGCCAGACATGGTCCCCAATTACCCATCTACTGGGGTAATCGCAATTGGCATCCACTCCTGCCCGACGCGATACAACAGATGACCGCGGACGGACGCCAACACGCTTTGGCCTTCGTGACTTCCGCGTACAGTTCGTATTCCAGTTGTCGTCAATACCTGGAGAACATTGCTGTTGCCCGAGAGACTGTAGGTCCAAAGGCAACACGCGTAGACAAGCTGCGGGTGTTTTACAATCATCCTCTTTTTGTCGCCGCGAACGTTGAGCGCGTGCGGGAAAAACTTTTGCAGTTTCCTGGCAAGGTTCACGACTCGCTGCAACTGGTCTTTACCGCTCACAGCATTCCCGAATCGATGGCCGCCAATTGCGACTATCTGACACAACTACGGGAAACCGGCCGCCTGGTTGCTGAGGAGTTGGGTACTAGCAATTGGCAACTCGTCTTTCAAAGTCGCAGTGGCTCGCCGCAGCAACCCTGGCTCGGCCCGGACATCTGTGACCATTTGCGCGAGGCAAAATTAGCCGGCCTGCAGAATGTACTGGTGGCTCCTATCGGTTTTGTTTCAGATCACATGGAAGTGATCTACGATCTGGATGTTCAGGCGCAACAGTTGGCTGTTGAGCTTGGCTTGAATTTGAAACGAGCAGCCACCGCGGGTACGCACCCGCTATTTGTGCAAATGATTCGCGAGCTCATCCGGGAAAGAACTAGTCATGAACCGCCGCGTTACCTGGGCTCGCACGGCGCCAGGCATGATGTGTGTTTGCCCGACTGTTGTCCCAGCGGAATGCCCATACGTACTCCCGTCACAAAGCCCTGAGTTCTTGGTGTGAATCTTGAAGCGTATCGTCATAATTGGCGCCGGTATCTCCGGACTGGCTGCGGCCAACCGTCTCGTTGAACTGAGTCAGACTACTCAACAACCAATCCAGTTGGCCTTGCTCGAAGCGAGTGATCGCCTGGGCGGCACCATTCTGACTGAGCGACATGACGGCTTTCTGCTCGAGCGGGGCCCTGATTCTTTCATTTCAGAAAAACCGGAAGCGGTCGCGCTCGCGCACCGTCTCGGGCTTGAGTCGCGGCTCCTGCAAACAAATGCAGGGCAGCGTCGGAGCTTCATTGTGCGCCAGGGAAAGCTGCGCGCCGTGCCCGAGGGCTTTCAATTGCTTGCGCCGTCGCGAATGTGGCCTTTCATCACCTCCAACATATTCAGTTTTGAGGGCAAACTACGCATGGCCGGTGATCTGCTTCTGCCACGAAAGAAGCGTACCGTTGCCGACGATGAGTCGCTGGCGGACTTTGTGCGACGACGCCTTGGGCGCGAGGCACTCGAGCGAATGGCCCAACCAATGGTGGGTGGCATTTATACAGCAAATCCCGAAACACTCAGCCTGCGGGCGACGTTGCCTCGCTTTCTTGAACTGGAGCAGGAACACCGGAGCATCATCTTGGGGATGTGGCGCCGGGGGCGTTCTCAGAGCCCCGCCGAAAAGGCGGGCACCAGTGGCGCACGCTACAGTCTCTTCCTTTCGTTCGATGATGGCATACAAGTGCTGATTGACGCCCTGGCAAAGAAGCTGACGGGCTATCCTGTGGGCCAGGACGGTGTACAAGTAGCGCTGAGAGTTAACACCCGGGCCGACAAGGTGGAACAAAACTTTGGCCGGTCAGGCAGTGCGTGGAAAGTTACCACCGACTGGGGCGATACACTTGAAGCGGATGCGGTGTGTTTGGCGTTACCCGCATACCAGGCGGCGTCATTGCTGCAAAGGATGAACAGGCAACTTATCGACGCTCTCAAACAGATTAAGTACGCGTCAACGGCAACGATTAATCTCGCTTATCGTCGTAGCGACATAAAACACTCTTTGAACGGCTTTGGTTTCGTCGTACCTTTCATTGAACGAAGATCAGTGCTGGCTTGTACCTTTAGCAGTGTGAAGTTTCCTGGACGCGCACCGGATGATCATGTCCTGCTGCGAGTTTTTGTTGGCGGGGCCCTGCAACCGGAGTTGCTGGAACTGGAGGAGTCGAAAATGCTGGCTAAGGTGCGGGCAGATCTGCGCGCATTGTTGGGCATCGAACGTGAGCCTCTATTTACCAAAGTAACGACCTGGTCAAACTCGATGCCCCAATACGAAGTCGGACATCTTGAACGAGTCAAGTTGATCGAAGAGACATTGAACGAACTACCAGGATTGACGCTTTGCGGCAACGCCTATCGAGGTGCCGGCATTCCCGACTGCATTCGCAGCGGCGAGACGGCAGCAGAAAAGATGATGCAGTACGCAGCCCAGTAATTAACAAAGCCCATCAGGAGACGAGCCCATGTCACACCCTGAAAAATCCAGAATTGAAATCGAACAAGAATTGCGTCAGATGAATGAGGAGTGGGTGAAAGCGCTGGTGCGTGGCGACGGTGAGACACTCGATCGCATCATGGCGGACGACTTCTATTTCGCCTACCCGATGGAAGGGAACGACAAGACAGAGTTTATCGAAGATGTCACCTCAGGTCAGGTCAGGGTTGAATACCTGAGCCGGGAGAATATTACGGTTCGAATTTTTGGTGAGACAGGAGTGCTGACCGCTCGCGACACGGCTAAATGGTTCTATCAGGGAAGAGACTTTGGCGGCAATTACAAGATCCTTCACGTCTATTCGCGTCGCGATGGCAAGTGGCAGTTGGTTTGTGTGCAGGCAGTACCGATCTGAAGCTTGTCACGCCTGCCGTGTACTTTGTACTAGTACTTGGTCATTTGTTTGTCGCGTTACCGAGTATGAACGGGGACGTACAAGCGTGATCGCCAAGAACCAAGTACAAAGATCAAAGTACAAAGGTCTTTAGTTAGCCAGCCCTTGAATCCATGACGCATTCGACTGCATCAACGGACGGAAAGCCTCCCGCGGGACAGTCGTCTCGATGTGCATGTTGTCATCGGTATTGATCTTCGCGCCGTTCACTGCCGGACCGAGCCTCGTTTCGTCGCACACATACCAGGATCGCACATCAGCTTCAGTCTTGAGATTTACGCGCGCCAGTTCCGCTGCCGTACGCGGATCCGCCATTCGCTGGGGAATCAAATCCAGGTTGAGCGGAGACTTGCTTCCCACCAGGATCAAATCTTTGCCCTTCGCTACACCACCAACCCGAAATACCAGTACGTGCGGAAAGACCTTGTGATAAGTGGCCAGGACGGAACGCAAACTCTCCGTGGAGAGCTGATAAATTTGCAACCACTGCACGAAGATGCCCTGGTCAGCCAGGCGGTCACGACCCATCTCAAAAAACTCTTGCGTGAACAAGTTCGCCACTCCCGGCACCCAGGGATGACTCGGTTCGCTCATGATGATGTCGAAGCGATTCGGCGTGACGCGCAAATAGGTTCGGGCATCGTCGATAATCAACTTAACCCGCGGATCTGACAACGGGTGATTATTCACGTGATCGAAATAACGTGAGCCGTTGATCGTGGCGGGCTCAAGCTCAACACAGGTTACGTCTTTGATCTCCGATTGCAGCATTGCCCCGACGCTAACACCAGTCGCGAATCCAATTACCAAGCCATTATTGAGCCTGGGCGCGACCAGCACCGGCACCTGCGCCAACATCACCTGGGTAGGCATGTCGTAAACGCTGTCCGACGCGTTAGTGCGACCGTTTATGGCCATGGAAATCGTTTCCTGGTCCTTCCGCACTGTCACAGTCGACGTTGGACCTTCCTGATACATCAGCAGCTGATGCGTATCAGTGCCAGTGCTCTTTGTACTATCTTGCAGGCCTTCGCGACTCTGGGCCAGAACGCGGATCAAACTGTCGTAAGCGCCAATTGACAGATCGCCAAGGTTCATCGGTGGCGCCATAATGAAGAGGACAATCACCGCAACTATACTGCCGGCATACGCGATCCCGCGTCTCAAGGCTGGCTCCGCGGCCGCTTCATCCGGTTGATAGGCACATCCCGCCACTATCAAACAGAGGGCAGCTGAGAACAGCACGGTAAACTTGATCGTCGTTTTGGGTATCAACACAAACCCGGTGATAAACGCTCCGGCGATCGCTCCGACGGTGTTGACCGCATAACTGCGACCAACCAGCGACACGGCCCGCTCCTTGTTGGCGCTGGCCCACACCAGGACCATCGGCATTACCATTCCCATCAACAGGGCCGGCAGCAGGATCAATAGACCAGCGGACAAGATTTGCAGCAACAGTAAACCCGCCCAGGAACCAACCTGGAGACGCATACCCCAGTTCACCAGCAAAGCGGGAATTCGATTCACTACCAACAGGCTGATGTAAAGACTAATGGCGGTGATTACTTCAAGCTTAAGTATCGTCTCGCGTAGCCGGGGAGAAAAATTTGCGCGGCCAACGATCCAGGCGCCGCCGGCGAGTCCAATGAGGAACAAAGCCACCACGATACTGAAGGCGTAGGTGCTCGAGCCAATGATCATGCTGAGCATTCGCGTCCAGGAGACTTGCGTGCTAATGGTGACGAAGCCCGAGACAAAGGCACAAAAAAGCCAGAACCGAAGACCTTCGACTTTTGCAGTAGCCGATTCTACGGTCTCCGCTGTGGATGAAGTCGTGATGACTGGCAGAGCAGCCTGTCGTTCCGCAAATACGGCGAGCGCTCCAACGAGCACGTTTATCGCCGCCGCAAACAGAATCGTGGCCCTCACACCGAGTGTAGGGAGGAGCACAAACCCGGCTGCCAGTGTTCCTAAGATAGCGCCGGCGAGATTGCACGTGTACAGCCTGGTTACCGAGTTTGAATCTCTGCCATCCGACTTAACTATCGCCGCTGACAAAACCGGCAAAGTGGCGCCCATCAAGGTGGTGGGGATCAGCAGCAACAAACACGAGAGAGCGAACCGCCAGAGACTAAAAGCGAAAAACCCTGGATGAAATTGCTGCCAGATCATCACGTAGAGATCGTCAACCCATTGGAAAAGATAGGGCACGAGGATCGCATAAGCAGCAATGCCAATTTCCATCAGTCCATAGGTTCGCAGCGGCTTCTTAACTCGCGTGGCCAGCCGACCAGCCAGGGCGCTACCCAACGCCAGGCCACCCATGAAAGCAGCCAAGACCGTACTGATTGCGAGTGTAGTGGCCCCAAAAACCAGGCCCAACATGCGCGCCCACAATACTTCGTAAATGAGACCCGTGGCTCCCGACAGGACAAAGCAAATTCCAATCAGCAGGATTGTGCGGCGGGAATAAGAGGCGATGAGCGCAGATCGCTCCGGGGGCGCGAAAGTTTCAGTCACGGTGATCATTTCCATTTAGTTGATAACTTAGAGTGAGGCGGGTGCGCTCCGGACAATATAGCATTATCGCTGGCCTCGGTGGTGAATAATTGTTTTAGAGGTAAATGACGTGACTGGTACGCCAGACGGCCGCCGGAATTGAACCAGGTACAGCTGCGGTGAGTAGGATAGCGTAGTCATGCTCAGCCGAACCTCGATCAACACCCAATTTGCTCGCGACTTCCACCGTAGCCGAATCGTTCTTTGAGTTTTCGGTGATGGGATTGACCAAAGCCAATCGTCGCAAGCACCGATAGAGGTGTTCGGTGCTCGAGCCAAAGGCGCCCACCTCATCTCCGACAACGAGTCGCACTTCAGCCTTCTCGTCAATGAAGTGTTTTAGGAGCGAAGCGGTTTGCACCACTCCCCGCTCAAACCGCTGCCGCGCTTGCTCACCCAAATCATCGGGCGCCTTAGTATCCAGGATGATCGTGATCCGGCGCTCGTCCTCAGCCGTGAACTGCCGCACCGTCAGGCGCCGGGATCTCGCCGTTGCCTTCCAATCGATATGCCGCAGATCATCTTGAGCCTGGTAGTCGCGCAGTGAGAATAGATCGTGACCAGCACCTCGCCTTGACGAGGCTAACCGACCCGCGTACATCGGCAGCAAGTGAAGGTCGTCACTTATCACTTCTGGTTTGGGATAGACGACGATGTCGACGTTGCGGGCTCCCAGACGGCGACGGCGGCGAAAAAAACCGAAGGGGAAACGAGTGGACAATTCAAAGCCGTTGATTAAGACATGACCGCGTTCCGGAAATAGTTGCTCGACTCGCTGTTCAGCTGAAGCGTGATGAGGCACGTAACTAAAATAGGCCAACAATCGTTTGTGATAGCGCCTGCGTTTCCGCTCTATGTGGTTCTGTGGTCCGCGCGCTTCAACCTGGATCGAGAACGACGGGAAAAGTCGCTTGGTGTTGCGAAGAGTGACAATTACTGGAGCAGCATCGCCGGCAAAGATGTGGTCGGGGAAACGAGCGGAGACGGTGAGATCACGGAGCGACGATCTAGCCGCGACCCAACCAACAAAGAGCGTGGAACAAAGTAACGAGAAGACCAAAAACAACAAATTATTACCGGTGTTCCAGGCAGCGAAAGCGACCACAATGATGATGACCAGAAAGACACCACCGCCACTGGTTGGTTCAAAAGCGAGATCGAACCCGGCGACTTCGAGTCGTGCTGAACGCACGAGCGGCGGAACGATGAAGACGGTCAACAGCAGGGCAATTAACAACGAGAGGACTGCCGCCGCCGCAGCCAGGCCAGTTTCATTTGCCTGGCGCGCGAGCACAGTTACGGTCGCGGCGCCAAGCCCAGCCAGCACCAGCAAGGTAGCAAGAATCAGACGTTTTGCGTGGGATGTTCTCGAGGAGTTGGGAGCACTGTCACGACTCTCTGCCGGTTTTTCCGTCATCCTTCACAGTTCCGCATTAACGCTTACTTACAGAGGAACACTTACGGTCTTGAGGATTTCGTTGAGCACGGCTTCCGCTTCTTCGCTACGACGAAGTGAAGAGGAGAATCGTGAACTAACCACGATCCGGTGCGCAAAGACAGGTACTACCAGGCGTTTGATATCGTCGGGAATGCAAAAGGTTCGTTCCTCACCGAGCGCGAGGGCCTGGGCTGCCCGGAAGAGCGCCAAAGTACCGCGTGGACTTACACCAAGATCGAGCATTTCCGAATCTCGAGTAGCAGCCACTATCCGCATCAGATATTGGACCAATGAATCATCCACCGAAACTGATGCAACTATCTGTTGTAGTTCGATCACTTCGGGAC
>DATFRK010000734.1:0-6212 GCA_035263325.1 Pyrinomonadaceae bacterium
CAAGGTGCATGCCAACCTTTAGTTGGAGGGGAACTGCGAGTATCTGCCTAAACTTGATGGAATGCAATCATTCTGGTGCTGGGTTGTTGCATCACATTGGGTCATTCTTGCCTGTTGGCCTGTCCTAATCGCGAGTTGGCCTTCCACTTCAAGCTCTTGAACGGATGGTCGCAACTCGATATGATAAGGCTCTGATTAGCGGAAATCAGGAAGCTCTTCCAGAAACAGTTCGTCCTATCCTAATTTGGGCTGCAGAAACTCTCGGTTTGCAGACTCAAGACCGGAACAATTACAAAGATGAGTCGCGAAGCGGAACAAACTCCCGTCGAAGCGGTGCCTGAAGGCAAATACGTTTATTGCATTATCGAAACGGCTGAACCTCGCTCCTTCGGTCCCATGGGCATCGGTGGACGAGGCGATGAGATCTACACCATCCGGCACAAGGGGCTGGCGGCCGTAGTCTCAAACACACCACTGGTAGTTTATGACCCGACTCGAGAAAATGTCTTTGCCCATGAGCAGGTCAATGAAACGGTGATGCGCGAGTTTACTGTCTTGCCAATGGCCTTTGGCGCGTTGTTCAGGACGGATGAAGACATTATCGAATTGATTCGGGGGACCTATGACGCGTTGCGCGACGTGCTCGCCAAGATGGAAGGCAAAGTCGAATTCGGATTGAAAGTGAATTGGGATCGCGACAAAGTCACCTCAGAATTGGAAGAAAAGGACGACGAAATCCGGCATCTTAAGGAGCAGATCACTTCACGCACTACGGGGTCGACTTATTTCGCTCGCATGCAGTTGGGACGACTGATCGAAACCGCACTCACTGACCAGGCAGACGCGTACATCCGTGAGGTTTATTCGCTCTTACGCGACACCGCGGTCGCTTCTCGGGCGAACAAACCGATCGGCGATAGAATGATTATGAACGCGGCTTTTCTCATTGAACGCGATCGCGAGGCTGAATTTGATCAAAAGGTCAAAGATATTGCTACGAAGTACGAAGGCAAGCTTTCATTCAAATATACCGGACCGTGGCCGCCTTATAACTTTGTCCACATCAGACTCAAATTGGAACGAGGCGACAGCGCCACGGAAGTCGTAGCTACTTGAACAGATGTTCCTCTTAGATGACATATTGTTAGCACCGGTCACCGGTTTTAAGTTCATTCTTGGTCAAATTCAAAAGATGGCCGACCAGGAACTTAACGACGATACTGTTATCAAGGAACAGTTGCTCGAGCTACAGATGCGTCTGGAGCTGGACGAAATCTCTGAAGCGGACTACCAGGTGCGCGAGGCGGAATTGTTTGCTCGCTTGCGGGCCCTTAAGACTCGGCAACTCGAACTGTTGCATCAAGCACACACTGCTGAGTCGTCGAGCTTTGTGATTGAAGTGGGCGGAGATCAAGAGGGCAACTTCTGGGATCCAGACGAGAGGCAATAGCGTGACGGCTAAACCGGCGAAGCCTCCCCGCCGCCCTGGGAGAGTTGCTCGCTCCTCGTCGGTCACCACAGCTCGCCACTCCCTTACCTCATCTCGTTATCTATTTTTTGGCGGCAAAGGTGGCGTCGGGAAAACAACCGCTGCTGCTGCCACTGCTCTCTACCTCCTTGAACACTCAAAACGCGAAGAGTCGATCCTGCTCTTTTCTACGGACCCCGCTCATTCCTTGTCGGACAGTCTCGAACTTCGGGTTGGCAATCGATCGACCAGGGTTGCCACGCGGAGACGATCGCAGGTAGTGGCCTACGAAATGGATGCGACCCTGGCCCTGGCGAGATTCCGTGAGCAACATGGAGCTGTCCTCGCCGAGATAGCTGAACGAGGAACGTTTTTTGATGAAGCGGACATCAACGAGCTGTTGCAATTGTCGTTGCCGGGCCTTGACGAGGTGATGGCCCTCTTTGAGTTGAGCGAGCTGGACCGAGCGGGACAATACACCAGGATTATTGTTGATACTGCTCCCTCTGGCCATACGTCGCGCCTGCTGCGGTTGCCGGAAGTTTTCCAGCGGATGGTAACAGCGCTGGATCGAATGGGCGAGAAGCATCGTTATATCGTCGCCCACTTTGCTCGCCGACGTGTCGCCATGGATCAGGTCGATATTTTTCTTCATGACCTGAATGAAAGAATTGAACGAGTGAGGGGACTGCTTTTTGCTGAGGGACTGACCAGCTTTATTTTGGTGACGATACCTGAGGCGATGAGCGTGCGGGAAACGGAGCGATACCTGAAATTGCTCCGCCAACAAGGTGTTCCGGTCAAAGACTTGATCATCAATCGAGTGGAGGAGAAACATGCTAATTGCCGTTACTGCAAAGCGCGAGTTTTGTCGCAACGACCCTGGCTAACGGAGATCACGCACCTCTTTCGTGATTTGGAGTTTCACCTTGTGCCTTTGTTAGCGCACGAAGTCCGGGGCGTCGCTTCTTTACGGCAGGTTGGCGATTTGATCTGGAACGCCGAGCGACGGCGAAAAGTTGTCGGGAATGTGCGCCAGCAACTCTCAACCTTGAAATCCGTTGGCAAGGTAAGCTCTGAATTTCCACTTGAGTCGCGCCGGATCTTCATTTTTGGTGGCAAAGGAGGCGTCGGGAAGACGACCGCCGCGGCTGCCTTCGCGTTGGCCTTGGCCGAGAACGACCGCCAGCGCAAAACTCTGATCCTTTCAACTGATCCGGCCCACTCGTTGTCAGACAGTTTTGAGGTGAAGATCGGCGAGAAGAAAAGTGGCGTAGGTCGGAATCCCAACCTTGAGGCGATGGAGATCGATCCCGGGAAATGGTTTGCGGAATTAAAGCAGCGTTACCGCGCCTGGACCGATCAACTTTTTGCATCTGTCGCGACTAACTCGCGGTTGGAAATTAAGTTCGATCAGGAGGCGATGCGTGAACTTGTGGAATTAACGCCGCCGGGGATCGACGAGATTGCCGCCTTGGGTGTGATCACCGACCTGCTTGACAACGGCAGGCACGACGTCCTCGTTCTTGATACAGCACCCACCGGACACCTGGTGCGATTTCTTGAATTACCCGAACTCGCCCTCTCATGGGTGCGCACCTTCATGACGCTGTTGCTGAAGTATCAGAATGTAGTGAAGGCAAATCAGTTGGCGGAAGAGTTGGTGTCGTTGTCAAAGAGTTTGAAGCGAGTGCGCGCGATACTAACTGATGCCAGTCTGTGTGAATTCGTCGGTGTTGCGATCCCTGAACGCATGAGCCTGGAGGAAACAAAAGATCTGGCGAAAGCGCTGCAAGCACTTAAAGTCCCTTTCCGGAGGTTGCTCATCAATGGTGTAATTCCGGCTGGAGCAGCCGGGGAATGTGCGTTTTGCGAAGCACGCCGAGTTTCTCAGCTTTCGGCGCTGGCAGCCTTTCGGCGACACTTTGGTCGCAACCTAAGGATCTTTACGGCGCCGCAACATGATCGCGAAATTCGGGGCCTGCGTGAATTGCGCCGTCACTTCTCGAACTGGAGTTTGCTTGCTCCCGAAGTGAAGAAGCCAGCCGCTCAGTTGCGTTCACGCACGTTAGCAATCAAGAATGTACGGCGTCCCAGGGCAAGAAAATGACAGGAAACGGTGAAAAAGCCGAAGTCAAAGATGCCTTTTATGTTTATGGCATCTGTGAAGCTACAGCCGCGGCAGTGATCGCTGCTGAGGGCTTGCCGGGGGCGATTGAAGAGGATGCGGGAGTCGAGTTGATTACGGTCGATGGTCTGTCTGCGGTTGTGAGTCGTGTTCCCCTGGCAAGTTACGCTGAGCTGAGTTTGGCGGAGAATCTGACGGACGCGACCTGGACTGCGGTGCGGGCCATGCGACATCAGCAAGTCGTGGAACATTTTGCGCGCCGGACCAGTGTTGTACCACTTCGCTTTGGCGCTATCTATCTGGAGTTTGAGGGCGTGGAGAGAATGCTCACGGATCGCAAACTGGAATTGAAAGAAATCATCGAGCGGTTACGAGGACGCGAAGAATGGGGCATCAACCTTTATGCCGATCGCGAAACTCTGGCGGGGGTCATCGATTCATTGAGTCCACGTCTGCGAGATTTGCACGAGCAGGCCGCAACCGCTTCGCCCGGTCAGTCCTATTTACTGCGGAAGAAGATCGAGACCTTGCGGGCAGATGAAAGTCGTAGCGAACTGCAGCGTATTTCCAGCGAGGTCGAAGATACGTTTCGCAGTCTTGCCGATGAGACCAGGCGCCTGCGCGTGCTCAGGGTAGAAGCCACTGAACACGGCGAACTAACGGCGAAGTTCGCGTTTCTAATCAAGCGAGCAAGTTTTGAGGAGTTTCGGGCGACTGCGGAACGTTTGGCTCGCAAACATGAATTGAGCGGTGTGCGTTTGGAATTAACTGGCCCATGGCCTGCGTACAATTTCGCCGGTGACTAAGAGATGAACTCTCCATTCGAACAAGTAGTGCTGCAAAGCGATATCGACGAGCTGGAGACAAGCGATCTCTCTTTGCTGGAAACCTTGGACCATGTGCTAAATCGTGGTCTCGTGATTGCCGGCGAGATCACAATTTCGGTAGCGGATATCGATCTGATCTTTTTAGGCTTGAATGTATTGGTGAGCTCGGTAGAGAAAGCCCACGAGGTGCTACGTGAGCGAGAGCAAGGGAAGAACCCGGGAACCTCGGAGACTGAGGGGCTCCAAACCGAGAGATGAGGCTCTACGTCTACTGCGTTGTTAACCCGATCGCGAGTCCACCTGATAAGCCATTGAGAGGATTGGGTGACAAAGAAGTTCGCTCAATAAGATCGGGCAAACTGGAGGTACTCGTAAGTGCGTTTGTAGGGGATAACGTCGCCATCACTGAAGAGAATGTAGTAACTCATCAACGAGTGATTCGGAGCGTGCTGGAATTCACTACTCCGTTACCCTTCAGATTTGGCACGCTGGTCACAGAGTCGCAGCTTTCGAGTTATCTCGAAAGCCGGCAGGTGGCCTTGCTCGAGAAGCTGGACGCTTTGCAGGGTTGTGTGGAAATGAGCGTGAAAGTCATCTGGCCGACACCGGAGATAACAGCCGTTAACTCGGATGATCAGTCGCAGCGTAGTGGAACAGCGTTTCTGGCGGCCAAGAAAGAAGAGATTCTGGGTGATGCGACGCTCTCGCAGCGGGCTGGTGACCTTTCGCTCTGGCTTAGTGGGCACCTGGGCGGCCTGGTTCGGGAGGAGCAAGTAAATCTTCGCCCCCGCGACAGGCTGGTGTTGGCGGCCTCCCATTTGGTTGAGCGAGAGCAGCTATCCGCCTACAAATTGGGACTCGGCGCGGCCCGGGCGGAGCGACCAGAGCTTCACTTTCTCGTTAGCGGACCGTGGCCCCCGTATAGTTTTGCCAACATTGACCTTGAGTTTAAATCGCAGTTCGGAGTAAGCTGATGGTGCAATCCCCCGAAAACCCCCTTTCGGCTGAACCTGAAATCGAAACTTCTCACACCGAGGAGTTTGTGGAGGAGCTCCGTCACGTTACGGATACTCTGCCATCGCGGATTAATGTCGACCCCCAAAGTGTCGAACAGGGTCTGGCGAAGCTGGTTCTAACTTTGATCGAGTTCATCCGTCGCCTGCTGGAAAAGCAAGCGGTCCGGCGCATGGAAGGCGGAGATCTCTCACCTGAACAGATCGAAGAATTGGGACTTGCTCTGATGAGGTTGGAAGCCAAGCTCCAGGATCTAAAAACGCAGTTCGGGCTGGCCGACGAGGATCTCAATCTCGATCTTGGCCCAATAGGGCGTCTAATTTAATGACCAGAAGTCGTGCGCGTTAGACCAATACGATGGTGGCGGTCATCAAGCTTTCTCGAAGAGAAGCCGCCCCCTGATAGTGGAGGGCGAAGTGTCCAGCGAGCGGTCTTCCCTGATAACGGCCCGTCCCCCGGGCCTGGTCGATGTACTCGACCGAATTCTCGACAAAGGCTTAGTGATAGCGGGCGATATTAAGGTCTCGCTAGCCAATGTCGAACTGTTAACTTTGCAAATCAGATTGTTGGTCTGCTCGATCGATAAAGCTGAGCAGATTGGCCTCAATTGGTGGCGATATGACACAAACCTGACGACTCGCGCGGAACGGGCTGAAGCTGAGAATCTTGAACTGCGAGAGCGTCTGGCTGAATTGGAATTGGAAATCAGAAAGCTTGGTCTTTCCTCCGCCACTGGAAATCGCGCAAAGCTTCCGGTGGCCAAGAAAAAAGCGAA
>DATFRK010000735.1:0-4863 GCA_035263325.1 Pyrinomonadaceae bacterium
CGGAATAGGAAAATATTAAGAATGTCCGAAATCTGGAAGGTCGCAGTCGTGAGGCCGTTCTGACCCCCTCCCGTTGCCGAGCCTCCGAAAACAGGCGGCCCAAATTGCTGCGTCGAAATCGCCCCGATGGTATTAGTGGCACCGGTGCTTATAATGTTGATACCTGCTTGTTGCAACTTAGCGCGATCGACTTCCGCAAAACGAACCTCAAGCATGATCTGCCGGTCGTGTTCGACGACCTGGGTGACAGACAAGGAGTTTACGACCTGGGGCGAATATAGACTGGCCAACTTCACTATCTCGTCGATGACTTTTTGCGACGATGCGATTCCAGACAAAATCAGTCGGGAGCCATCGGTATCGACGCTGATCTGCTGTCCCGGGTAACTCCGCTCAATGGCCGCGTGTAACGCGGTGGTGTCAGGCTCCACAACGACATCAAGGATTTGGGAATGATCCGGCGTGTCCCAAATAATCAGGCTGCTCGTCCCCGGAGCTTTTCCCGAAACTACGACTTGTGTGGGTGACGTTGCTACCGTCTCAATCGCCGTCGGATTGCTGGTCAAAATACGCGTGATAGGCTCCTGCGTATTGATCACGACCGACTTATTTATCAGGACGTGGAGAACCTGACCTTCAGGCTGAGCGGCCTGCTGTTGCGGTCCTCCTCGCAACGGTTGGCCTCCCAGAATTAACGTGACTAACAAACTTGCGACTCTTGTCGCTCGCGGCAAGTCCATCTGCCTCCTCAAAACTTTTGAACGCTGCGTTGAGTTCCCTGGATAACCTCGATCACATGAGGCTCCGGCGCTTTCGGAGGAGCCTCGACCACCGGCGCGACACGTGGCGGTTCCACTTTGGCACTGGCACGTGCCACCGGCTTAGGTGCCGGTGGCACGGGTGCCGGCGCCGACACCTGAACCGGTCTGCCGGACAGTTGATCCATCCTGGTCGGTAGAATGTCGGCGATTTTTCGGTCGACGCCACTGCGCAAGACAAACTGGATGGTACCCTGCGAGCTTGCAAGAAGTATCTTCTGGGAATCTTCAGGCGTTAGTAAAAGCGTTACGACGTTGACGGTTTGTGGTTTACCCTGAGGATCCGGCTCAATAGACGTACCGGTCGAGATGACCTCGACATCTTGCAGTACAGTATTCGTTATCACACCGGAAGACGAGGAGTATGTTGCGATCACGTCGACATGCGAACCGGGAAAAAGAAATCCGGCCACGCCGACGATTTCATTGGAGCGAATTGCCGTGGCCCGCATCCCCTCAGGAATCTTGCCGGAGAGGCCATACCCGGAACCGGGAGCGGCCAGGTCTCGCTGTACTAAAGGTTGCTTGGCGGATACGGACACCATGAGCGGCTGGTTTATGACGTCTTCCGGCTTTCTCATCGAGCCTGGCAATGTTACGTTTTCCGGCCAGGCAATAGTCGTCAGATCCTGAGCCGTCAGGGGTACGCCGGGTAATAAGTCTTTAGCTGCGGCAACAATCGAGATCATATTCGGCCCCGCCGGTGGCGGTTGCAACCGTCTGGCGACCAAATACGTGGCTCCACCTGCGATAATGGCAGCCATAACAAACGCTATAAAAATTCGACGAAGGTCCGTAAATCACCCCCACGAAAACGTTCGGCTCAAGCAATACAAGGTCCCAATCGCAATGGCCGGCGCAAAAGGCAGTCTCATTGTATGAGCTTGTCTCACATTCAACTCAGGATGTGGTCGAAGCCCAACGGTTAAGTGATGTTGAATCAAAACCATAGTGTTGCGGATGGTTGTCAGCGCTCGCTGATGATAGATCATGACGGCAACGGCCATTGCACCACCCGCAATCGCCGCCGCAATCAAAAGAGTGACAATTTCTGTAATTCCCGCCCACGCACTGATGGCAGCCATTAACTTGACATCGCCGCCACCCATGCCTCCGAGTAAGAAGAGGAAGAAGAAGATGCCGCCTCCTACCAAGGTGCCAGTCAAGCCATCCCTAAGTCCGGGCCATCCTAACATGAAAAACCGCAGGAACAGCGCAGCAATAAACCCAAGATAGGTCAATTGGTTTGGAATTTTTCGGGTGCGAGCGTCTTCAACGGAGCCGACGACGGCGAAGGCAAACGCACAAATTAGTAGATATCTCTCCACGAATCCTTCTGGAAATTATCAAATAGTGTAGTGAACCGGCGATCGATGGTTGTTGCGCCTAACCAGTCGATCGCCTTTGAGTAGTGACAAACAAGCCGGCGTATGGTGGGTATGGTGCTAACTGATATAGCCACCGAGTTTCTGACCGACTCTGACGAAGGCGCTGTTGATATAGCTCGCAGCCTCAGTCATGCCAGCGGTCGCTGCCAACGCAACAAGCGCGACGATCAAGAGGTATTCGACCAGGCCTTGGCCGCTTTCATCGGTGTGGAGTTTGATCAGCAGACGATGCATGCGCCTCCTAGCTGATGTAGCCACCGAGTTTCTGTCCAACTCTCACGAAAGCGCTATTAATGTAACTTGCAGCTTGAGTCATGCCAGCTGTGGCCGCCAGTGCAACAAGCGCGACAATCAAGAGATACTCGACCAATCCTTGGCCACTTTCGTCATTGTGAAACTTATTCACGAAACTCATCATTCGTTCCATTTTCTATTCTTCTCCTTGAATTTCTGCCAACAGCGAATCGCGTTGTGCGATTTGGCGGTTGTGTTTTAGCACGGCGCTGATTTCAACAAGGTGTCATAACCCCAACAATGGTCCAAAAGGCCGCCCAATAGTAGCACTATGGTGCTACCCCACCAAACAAAACCGCGTAAGGTAAAGCATGTTTCATTTTGTCCGTGAAATGCAGCTCCGGACCGATTCCAAGGTACAAGAAAGTCATTCTGCACGTCTGGTGTTATCTCAGTTTCGCTGGTTCCGGACTTGAAGACGCGTCGCGGGCCCTTCCTTCTGCGAGCATCCGGTCACGCCGGAAGATCAAAGCATTGTCCTCGATCATCCGGTCAATGCCGCTGACGGTGATGGCGAATTGGCCGTTGTTCTGACGCACAATCCAATTCTTTTCGGTCAAGTACCAGATGTGAAATTCAAGGTGCTCGGCAGGGCATCCCAGCAGCCTCTCAAGCTGAATCACTCCCATCCCACCCCGCTCGGGATCGCGACGCCGTGCAATGTAGAGCAGCGAAAGAATGCCTTCAAAGACACGCTGGTCGTCATCGAAGCTGTCTGATGTCGAAGCGTCGTCAAAGATTCTTAGGACATCCGCACGGTTTTCCTCGTACCTGACGTCGTAAGCAGCTCGCTGTTCGGGGTCCGACAACACACGGTACGCCTGAACGATCTCGTTGAACTTGCCGTCGTGTCCTGTATCTCGATTGTCAGGATGGTAGCGCTTGACAAGGATTCGGAATACGCGGTTGATCGTATCGCTGTCGGCATTGGGGCTCAGTTGGAGTGTTTCGTAGTAGTCCTGAAAGCCATTTGTGGTGTTTTGCGCTGTCGTGCTCACGTTACCTCCCGGCCATCATAAGCAGCGGTCGCGGTCACACAAGCAAGAATTTTACGAATTCTAGGTTATATATGAGTCGGGTCCAAATCAGGTCCACATGCGAACGCCGAGTGAGTTCGCCAGTGGCGCAGAGTGACGACGAGAAATGTGAACAGCGCGAGTACAACAATCGCGGCCAAATATAAGTGATCTGGCGCGAACATGAATACAGTCGGCGTCAGTAAGCAGATGCCACTCATGACCAAAGCGGAGTTTCGTTTGTTACTGATCAGCAGCGCCAGTGGAATAAGTAAAATGCTGAGGTCATACACGAACGCGTGGTAACCCACAAGTGCTGCTGCGGCCACGGCGCAACCGAGTTGCTGCTGAAGCGCGCGGCCTCGTCCTGCAATCACCGCGACGGCCAGGATCGCGAGTGACGACAGGAGAATTATCGATTCACTGCCGCCGACTGAATGAATTAGCCCCCGCAAATTCGGCATTCGGTAAACTGGTCCAAGGTAAGCCAGTTCCGGTTTCAGACTCAGACTAAAAATAACATTCACGTACGGCCGGAATCCTGCCACCGCAAGTGACAAAAGCGCAGCAGCAAGCGCTGTGACGGAAAATCCCAGCACGATCTTCCACCTTCGCCACAGCAAGAAACAAAGAATTATCGGGATCATGATCTGAAATCGGAATACTGCCAAACCAAGCAGCATCCCTACTAACAACGGATGCGTCGAAGAACGAAACCATGCGAATGCCAGAGCCAAAAGCAGCAAAACGACCAGCATATCTTATCCCTGCACGATAGCCGCTCCCAATGGGAGAAAGGCAGCGAGTGCCGCGGGTGCCATCCAAGGTATAACGAAAGAAAGACTCATCAGTTCTGGTCGCAGCAGTCGATACACGCCGGCTAAGATCGTGAGGTTCAGTGCGAACCACACCCAGTAAGCCTTTACGTAATTGAAAAACGAAAGTGGTACAAAGACCAGCGCCTCATATGCTGGGTGAAGGAAGGGATTAGCGACTGTCTCAGCAGAAACGTTGCGATTTTGCACTTCCATCTCTAGTCCAGAGTCGTAGAGCGGCTGGCTTGCCCTGAGCATGTAACCTGCAGTGTAGTAGGCACGAAAATCAGTCAAAGTGTTATGAGTCAGAAGAAACGCCCAACCGGTTACTGGAAGGCCGATGAGAATCGCGGTTAGTCCCAGTGTCACGGCGCGCGTTGTTCCATTCATGGTTGCCATCAGCCGAATACCGGACTGACGTGTGATGCCGACCTGGGTGCCTCGCGAGCGATGAAGGCTGTCCTAACCACGAAAAGCATTAGTAAAGGAACCAACAAAGGGTAAAGCAGAAGGTACGGACCACCGTAGGCGG
>DATFRK010000736.1:0-3178 GCA_035263325.1 Pyrinomonadaceae bacterium
TGTGCTTGCCGCCGGCGAATGATGAACAGAATCAAGGCACCGATTCCCACAATGATGCTGATCATTTGTGAAGTCGAGAGTCCGGTCAGAGTTGTGAGACCCAGGATGTCGCCGCGTGGATCGTCACGAACAAATTCAATGGCAAAACGAACCACCGAATACAAGATCGCGTAGGTCAAGATCACCTGGCCACTGAACTTCTTTCGTTTGTGTAGCCAGAGTAGAAATCCACAAACTACCAACATCGCAATCGATTCATACAGCTGTGTCGGATGTAAGTAGGTATCAGTGGGAACTCCAGTGATTTCATGCCCGAGCTGAGTGAACTTGACTCCCCAGGGAAGCGTCGTTGGTTTACCCCAGCAACAGCCGGCAGCAAAACAACCCTGGCGACCAAAGAAGTTTCCCAGGGCAATTCCCGGAGCACACGCATCCGCGGTCTTCCACCACGGTAGCTTGTAGCGTTTCATCAGGAGATAGCCAACTAACACGGCGCCTAGCAATCCACCGTAGAAGACTCCACCTGAACGCAGAAAATCGAGCGAGAGGAGCTGGAGTGGATGGTCGCGGTACTCCGGCTCAGTGAACAGCATCAAGACCTTCGAACCGATCAGCGACGCCAGCAGCATCCACAAACTCAAGTCGTATATTTTTTCCCGTGGCAAGCCATCACGCGCCGCCAATCTCACCGTCAGCAGGATGGCACAGAGAAAGGCCAGGGCGAGAAAGACACCGTAAGTGTTGATGGGGAAACTGCCGATGTGGAAGATTTCTGGATACATTTTAAAAGATGAGCTTAGTACTTCGTGCTTTGTCCTTTGTTTTTGGCTGGCAGGTTCCGGGAGCAAAACAAAGAACCAAGTACAAAGGACGAAGTTCTAAGCACAAAGCATTTACGTCCGCTTGGCTGCTTTCCGATGGTCAAAAATCAAATCATACGCCAGCAGCAATGCTCCCAAAGTAATGCTTGCATCGGCAACATTGAACGTGGGCCAGTGATAGTCGCCCGCGTGCAGCACAATGAAATCGACGACATAACCAAGCCGAGCGCGATCGGTAAGGTTGCCTAAAATGCCTGCCAACAAGAGCGCGCAGCCACCGAGAATGCGATCGTCATTCCGCGGCGTCCGGACAAAGTAGTACACGACCGCCACGGCGGCGGCGATCGCCAGCACTACAAAAAACCAACGGCCAAAGGTGCCACCTTCCTGTAGTTGTCCAAAAGCGATGCCCTTGTTTTCCGTGTAAACCAGATCCAGAAAGCCCTTGAGAATCACCTGGTCGTCGCCAAACCGAAGCGTGCGCACCGCCCATGCTTTCGTCATCTGATCAACCAGGTAGATGCCAAACGCCGCGAGCAGGTAAACAGCCCGCCAGGCAAAACGCGAGCGAACAGTAGCGATGGTTTGCGCTTCACTCATGATCAACTACAGCCTCAACTTCTCACTCAGTCTCGGGTTCAATCTCCTCCAGCGCAGCCACACAACGTTCACACACTGTCGAGTACCTGGCTGATTCGCCTACCCGGAGAGAATAGTTCCAACAGCGCTCACATTTTTCGCCTTCGGCGCGCGAGACGGTTAGACTAACCCTATCACCTGCTGCATCGACAACTTCCACTTGAGATACGATGAACAAATACCTCAGTTCCGCTTGATATTTCCGCAGTAGGGTCAGCGACTCTCCTGCAGCAGCAAGGGTGACCTTCGCCTCCAATGAACTGCCGATCTGTTTGGCGATGCGAGCTTCTTCGAGTGCGCGCAACACATCGTCACGGATCTCGAACAGGCGCGTCCAAGTTTTCAATAAACCTGCATCAGCGTCTGCCGCGCGCGCGGGAAACTCCGCCAGGTGAACGGAGCTCAATGATTGGTCGCTGGCGGGCAGATTCTCCCAGATCTCATCCGCAGTAAACACCAGGATCGGCGCCAGTAAACGGGTCAGGGTGTCAGCGATCCGGTAAAGCACCGTTTGCGCAGAACGCCGCGCCAGATTACCGGGCGCAAAAGTGTAAAGCCGGTCTTTCACAATATCGAAATAGCGCGCTGACAACGTCACGGTAGCGAAGTTGTAGAGCGCATGGTAGACCAGGTGAAACTCGTAGGATTCGTAAGCCTTCAAAACCTTGTTGACCACGAGGTCAAGTTCCGCCAGGGCCCAACGATCAATCTCCTCCATCTGATCTGCTGGCACAGTGTGTCGCGCCGGATCAAAACCGTGCAGGTTACCCAAAGCGAAGCGGGCTGTGTTGCGCAGTTTCCGGTAACCATCTGTAACGCGCTGGAGGATCTCATCTGACGCGCGCATGTCGTCGAAGTAGTTTGACGACGCACACCAGAGGCGAATGATTTCCGCACCCGATTGTTTGATCACCACTTCGGGCTCAACTGCGTTGCCCGCAGACTTATGCATCGCTCGACCCTGAGCGTCGAGGGTCCACCCGTGTGTGATTACCGCCTTGTACGGGGCGCGATCGTGGGCGGCGAGGCCTACCATTAAAGACGAGTTGAACCAGCCGCGGAACTGATCCCCACCTTCGAGGTAGACATCGGCGGGCCAACGTAGTTCAGCCCGATTTTCCAATACCGCAATCGACGAGACCCCACTGTCAAACCAAACATCCAGGATGTCAGTCTCTTTGGTCCACTCCGCCGCGCCACAGGCCTTGCACACATACCCCGGAGGCAGCAACTCAGTGGCTTCACGCGTGTACCACGCGTCGCCTGATTCTTTTTCGAAGATGTCGGCGACATGATTGATGACGTCAGGCTCAGCTACCGCCTCGGTACATTTCGCACAATAGAATACGGGTATCGAAACACCCCAAACTCTCTGGCGCGAGACGCACCAATCTGGCCTGCCTTTCAACATGTTACGCATGCGGTCGACGCCCCAGGCGGGAATCCAATTGACTCGTTCAGTCTCGCGAATCGACGCCTCGCGCAAGGAGGCGCTACCACCAGCAGTTTCAGAATAGTTTTCGGTGAAGTTGCTGCGATCGCGACCGTCTTCGTCTTTCTCCACCAGGGATCCATGAATCTGGTCCATAGCGATGAACCATTGCGGCGTGGCTCGGAAGATCACCGGGTTCTTACAACGCCAGCAATGCGGGTAGCGATGCTCGTAGTTCTCCGAGAACAACAACACGCCTTGCTCTTTCATAAACTCGACAATTTGC
>DATFRK010000737.1:0-5697 GCA_035263325.1 Pyrinomonadaceae bacterium
TTACATGCTATTTGGCAATGCCACAATTGGTAATGCAACCGCAGTGAACTTCACCGGTAACGCCGCCAACAACGGTGGTGGCCTTTACAGCACCTGGAACAATCTCGCCGCCGATGCAGCGGCGTCGATCACCATGACGACCGGCAGCATCGGCCAAAGCGGCGCCGCCAACAACGCAAAGGTTAACGGTGGTGGTATCGCCATCGATGTAGCTGGTAGTCCGACGCCGACCAGCTCGATTACGTTGAATGCCGTCAGCATTCAGGGCAACAACGCTGATAGTGACAACAATGGTACCGGCTCAGGTGGGGGTATCTTCGGCAACGGTGGAGCCCAGGTAACTACCAATCTCAATGCCACGACAGCAATTGGTGGCGCCACTGCAGGGCAACAGAACACGGCGAATGTTGGCGGTGGTATCCACATGGCCTCCGGAACCTTGAATAGTTCGGCGCCAATAACTGCAAATAGAGCAAAGACCAATGGGGGTGGTATCTCCATCGCCGGTGGTACGACGACTCTAACCAGCGTAACGATTAGGAGCAATATTGCTGATAGCGACAATAACAATAGCGGTGATGGCGGAGGCATCTTCCGCTCGGGTGGAACCTTAACCTTGAGTGGCACCGTCACCATCGGCGGTACTGTAACTGGCGATGGCAACACTGCTGTCAATGGCGGCGGCGTATCTAATACCTCGGGCGCCTTCTCGATGACGAACGGCGCAATTCGTTTTAATAAGGCGAAGAACAACGGTGGTGGTATCCAATTCTCAGGTACAACCCTCACACTGAACGGAACCTCGGTTCTCAACAACCAGGCGAACAGCGACTCATCAGGCGGCGGAGATGGAGGAGGCATTCACAACAGCGGGACGACTGTCAGCATCACCGGCAATGCCACGATCGGATCAACCGGCAATGGCAACAGTGCTGTGAACGGGGGTGGCATTGCTAACACCGCCGGAACCTTGACCTACACTGGAACCGGTGCGACCGGCGGCACCATCATTGGCAACAGCGCCACAACCAACGGCGGCGCCATCGCAGTTTCCGGTGGTACTGCAAATCTTTCTGTTCTCACCATTACAGGTAATTCCGCAAACACTGGAGGCGGGGGATTTGTTTCTGCAGGCGCACTCAATACCAGCTTGAGTCGTATTGTAGGTAACACAGCCACCACTGGCTCGGGAGTGTCCCAGACGGGCGGAACGGCGCTGGTAGAAAATAATTGGTGGGGCTGCGATGGATTCCCGAATACCGGTGGCTGCCAAACCGGATCCGGAACTTTCGATGCGGATCCGCGAATTGATCTGACGCTGGCACCGGCTGCAGGCAACATCACGCTTGGCGGCACGAAGGTCTTCACCGCGGATGTAAGCAGGAACACACTGGGCACAGTCATAAGTCCGGTGGTGATGAACGGGCTGAGTGTCAGTTTCAGTCTCACCGGCAGTCCTGCAGGCGGTAGCATTCTGCCAACCTCGGCAACAATTACCTCGTTCACTGGAGCTACTACTTACACCGCACCTACTGCGTTGTGCGGACTGGTGACAGTAACCGCGCAGATCGACAACTCCCCCGGCCAATCGGCGAACGCCACTATCACTTGCAACTCAGACCTGGCCGTGACCAAGAGTGATTCGCCGGATCCGGTCATTGTCGGCAACAACATTACCTACACCATCAACTTTGTTAACAATGGGCCGTCCAACGACACCAACGTTACGGTCACCGATGCAACACCAACCAACACCACCTTCGTTTCGGCAGCCGTAACTACCGGATCGGGCTGGTCCACCACTACACCAGCTGTTGGAGGCACTGGCAATGTCGTTTTCTCAAAAGGAGACGTAGCCAATGGCGAGACAGCGGTCTTCACCATCATCGTCAAGGTCAACAACAATGTCGCCAACAACACTTCGATCTCTAATACCGTAACCGCAGCCGGCGATCCAACCGATCCCGCATCAGCAAACAACTCGGATACGGAGACTACGACAGCGGTCACGCAAGCGGACATCGCAATGACTGAGTCTGACTCTCCGGATCCAGTCACCGCCGGACTAAACATTACTTACACGATTGGCCTGACTAACAACGGCCCGAACCCGGCAGTCAACGCTAGTATCTCGGATCCGATTCCGGCCAATACGACCTTCGTGTCAGTTACCACACCGGCCGGTTGGACGCGCACCGACGCGGTACCAGTCGGAGGAACAGGTACCATCACCTTTACTAAAGCAAGCGTCGCCAACGCTGAAACGGCAAGTTGTACGCTCGTGGTCAAGGCTAATGCCAGTGCGCCGAACGGATCCACAATCACGAACACCGTCAGCGGCGCATCAACCACAACCGATCCCACACCGGGAAACAACAATGCGACGACAACCACTACGGTCAGCACTAGCGCTGACTTGAGTGTTACCAAGAGCGATGCGCCCGACCCGGTAAACGCCGGTTCAAATATCACCTACACGATCAACTTCAATGACAGTGGTCCCAGTGACGCACAAACCGTTACGGTCACTGACGCGACCCCGGCCAACACGACTTTCGTATCGGCAGCAGTCACGACCGGAACAGGCTGGTCCATCAGTGCTCCAGCTGTCGGCGCTACTGGGAATGTTGTCTTCTCGAAGGCCACTGTGGCGGCGGTAGAGACCGCCCAGTTCTCGATGGTGGTGAACGTCAACGGCAGTACACCGAATGCAACCACCATCAGTAACAGCGCTGTTGCGGCTTCGACAACCTCAGATCCGAACAGTGCTAACAACACGGGAACTGCGATGACAACGGTGGTTGGTCCTCCTGAGCTATTCGCCCGCGACGCGAAAAAGCCAGAACCGACAGCCGGCTCACAGTCCATGCTCTTCACCGTAGTGCTCTCACCGGCGGCAGCTGGCACAGTTACAGTTCACTATGCAACTGCCGACGACACGTTGGGTGCCAACCCGGCAACCGCGAATGTCGACTACACGCCAACTTCGGGTGACCTAACTTTCAATGCCGGCCAAAGAGTTAAGGTGGTCGCAGTGCCAATACTTGCGGATGCCAGCTCGCCCGAAAACAATGAAACCTTCCTGCTGAATCTCAGCACTCCCAGTGGCGCGCTAATCACTGACGGTCAGGCGATTGGTACCATAACCCAGCCGCCCGGACAGGGACCGCCGGGAACATTGACGATCACTGAGATAAGGACGTCTGGACCAGCCGGTGCAGGCGACGACTTCGTTGAGCTCTACAACAACACCGATTCAACTTTGAACGTGGCTGCTTCTGACGTTTCCGCGGGCTACGGAGTGTTCAAGAAGGGCGCGGACTGCAACGCAAATCCGGTCCTGATCGGCACCATACCAAACGGCACGATTATTCCTGGCCGTGGTCACTACCTGCTCGTTGGTTCGTCCTACAGTTTGGGTGGATACGCCACGGGTGACCAGACTCTGACAGCAGACATCGACAGTGATGCCAACGTTGCAGTCTTCACAACCACGGACGTCGCTAACTTGTCGTCATTGACCGTTCTCGATGCGGTCGGGTTCGGCAGCAATACGGGCGGGGTTTGCGATCTGCTTTCAGAAGGCACGACGCTTCCAACGCTCAGCGGATCCGTTCTCGAGCATAGTTTCCAGCGCGATCCATGTGGCAAGGGAGCGGTACCAGGATCGTTTGGTCCCTGTCTGAGTACGAACCCGATTGATAGCAACAACAATGCAACCGACTTCTTGTTTGTGGATACGACAGCTACGGCGACCCCGGCGGGTCAACGGCTCGGCGCGCCTGCTCCGGAGAACCTTGCGAGTCCATTCATCCGTAACAGTGCCATCGCGGCGTTGTTGCTTGACGCTACCAAAGGACAAGGCGTAACCCCAAATCGACTTCGCGATCTGACTGTCGTGCCCAATGGAACGTTGGGTACGTTGTCGATCCGGCGCAGGTTCGTCAACAACGCGGGCGCGCCCGTGACCCGTCTCCGCTTCCGCGTTGTTGACATAACCTCATTTCCAGTACCGGGTGGCATTGCCGATGTCCGAGCGTTAACGTCACCGGCGACGACTGCCAGTGGCATCACGGACCCAGCCACCTGTTTGGCCTCGACTGGTTCGGCCACGACACCGTGCGTGGTCACCGTCCAGGGCACGACGGTTGAAACTCCAGTACAAGCACTCGGTGGTTCTCTTAACAGCACGATGTCAGCGGGTACGATTACCCTGGGGACTCCGCTGGCAAATGGGGCGAGTATCAACTTGCAATTGGTGCTTGGCGTACAAGCCCCGGGTGCGTTCAAGTTCTACATCAACATTG
The DNA here is from genome assembly GCA_035263325.1 of Pyrinomonadaceae bacterium. Lineage (GTDB taxonomy): Bacteria > Acidobacteriota > Blastocatellia > Pyrinomonadales > Pyrinomonadaceae > PSRF01. The sequence continues at coordinate 4,308 of DATFRK010000737.1, forward strand.
AAGCGCTACCGTAGTGTTCGCCAAGTGGGCCAACTAAGAGTCACCAGAGTTCGTGGTGGGCTGCCCTTCACCGGTCGTAATAAGGGCGTGCAAACTGTCGTTGATGTAAAAGCCCCAGGCGCCTGAACACTTGCCGTAGCATTCGAAAGCCGGAACCAGGCCGACGTGCGTAAAGCGAAGTTCAGTCTTGTCGTCCTTTCTGGTGATCTCAAAGACTACCTTAGTGTCGTTCCACTCGGTCTTGTCTTTTACAAAGTTTATAGTGCTGTTCGAAACCTGCCAGACAACTTTCTGATTAGGCACGAATTCAATGATCTTCTGGGTGCTGCGGTGAAGATCTTTGTAGTGATACCTGAACTCCGCCCCGAGTTTGTCCGTACTACCGTCAATTTCTTCTGACCACCACCCACGAACGTTGTTGATGGCGTCAAAGACTTGTTCCGGAGTTTGCTCTACTGTAAAGCTAGTCGTGAAATCTTGCTTCGTCATATTTCTCTCCTTCATTTTGCCTTAAAGGTCTCTTTTCTCATTCTCACCGATTTTGGGCCCGGTGATACGCCCTCGAATCTCGTTAACCGTAACGGTCTTTACTTCAGTGCTTCATATTCTGCAGACATAGAACATCGCGATAGGCACAGAGATCATCGAGCAGAGTCTTCTCGTCTGCGAGTATTTTCGTCTTTTCTGCCTCACCGATCAGTTGGATCAGATAGGTTTGCTCAGCGATACCTTCTTTGAAGGTGAACGGATAAAGAAGATTGGCATTTGGCGCGGCGCCAATGTCTTCGTTCGTCATATGCGGAGCGTAGAACATCAAGTGCGGCATGGGCATGGTATGCACTTGCCAGTCAGGCATCATCCAGGTACGCATGATCGGCGCCACCATGTACGAGAGACCCGCTCTTTCCGGCACTTTATAAGTCCTATTCTGGTAACGTTTTTCAATTTCCCCCTTCACTGCCGTGGGGCTCTTTCCTTGAGCGCGAAGCAAGGCGGCGTCCATAATGACTTTGAGGTAAGTCTTTGTACCCGCGGCGTCGTAGCAGAGGGGAACGTAGATGTCGTTGCGAAAGTCGGCCTGTTCCCAGGCCGTGCGCTCTACGAGACACGTCACACCACTCGTTCCCTGTCGGGAAAGTTGGTAGCCCTTATTAAGATCGAGAAGATAAACGCTTGCATGGTCCCGCATCGCCGGGGGCAATGCGCTTAGTGCAAACTGAGTTTCGAGCTTGGCTGGCATTTGCTCGATAGTTGTCTCAGTCGCCTGGCTGGGATGTTCGAGAGGAGAGTACTTTGCATTCTGTGTTAGTACCGAAGTAGCGTTTAGGGTTGCAGCTAATAGGACCAGTTTTAATGTCAGCCTTTTAATTTCTTTCATTGCGTCTCCTTG
>DATFRK010000738.1:0-10202 GCA_035263325.1 Pyrinomonadaceae bacterium
GCATGGAGGAAGGTTGGATACAGGAGTTTGACGGCGCCTCGTATTACTATCGCCCGGACTTCACCGATGCGGAGCGGCCATTCAGGGATATCAGGGATTTCGAAAATAGTAGTTAGTAGTCGGCAGTTAATATGTCCTATAGGTCCTATAAACTCCTGATCACGCCTCATACCTCACACTCGGACTTCCCGCCGGATAAAAGACCCCCAGCAAGCGAAGTTCATCATCGCCGGTGTTTTCCACGCAGTGCACCTGCCCTTTGGGAAGGTAGATACACGAGCCTGGCGAAATTGGCGTATTCGTCTCACCCGCCCACATTCGTCCCGTCCCGCGTAAGATGAACAGCACCTCTTCATAATGGTGATAGTGATCGGGTGCTCTTCCCGGCGGGATGGAACCTACAAACTGCGTCACCTGTTCGCTACCTACTTCATCATCAACCAGGACGCGATACCAACGATCAGCCGTAGGAATTGCTTTGCGATCAGACAGGGACACAATTGGCGCCTTGGCGGGAGCAGTGGCCAGCGTTGGTTCCATCACAGCCGCAACCGTGACCTCCCCAGTTGTGGGCTCCGGACACAGAGAACTGACAAATCGAATTGGCGCTGCTCCAGGATTATCAATGGTCAATGTTTGCCCTGGTCGTACATAAACCCCGGTTTGCGCCGTTACCTGGTGTTCACGGCCGTCAAGAAAAAGTCGGCAGACGGACTCGTCCGAACTTCCCTCCAGCTGCTCCAAAACGTAAAGGACCTCGTCTGCTTCCGAGTTGCGCAGACCGGGCGAAGTACCTGGGCCAAATTCGAGGATCCGTAAACTTATCGCCTCGGCGCCGGTACTTTTTCCAACTTGATTCCAAACCCGGAGCGAGCCAACCGTCTGCGGCAGCCCTTCATTCATATCTGACACGCGGCAGCCTCCTGCCAACACCACTGCCATCTTTGTCACTCCTACTGTTTGTTAGGGTTCAAGTGATGAGTTGTGTGGTCGGTGATGGATGAAACCGGAGTCCTTGCGGGACGCGCAAGTTCATTGGTAGAAGAAGCGCTTACTTGCGGTGCTTCGTAAGGCCGCGCGGTACCAGAGTCGAGCAGTTTTTGCGAAAGGGCGTCGGAGAAATCGCCTGGTAGTTGTTTGCCCGGCACAGTAAACCATAGCCCATTGAGGATGATTCCGACACCAATCAAGAAAAGCACCAGGCCCGGTGCAATAATTGGGACCTGTCCATCCTTATTGAGTACCGCAAGAGTGGAAATGAGTGTCCAGCCGAGACCAATTGCCGCACTGATGACGCCGGCGCGCACGCGACGTAACCTGCGTTCTTCCGGCGACTCGAGAAACTTTTCAAACTGCGGCAAAACATCTTCCGCCACTTTCTTGAGGTCGCGGGCAGTTTCCATTTGCCGGATCTTGTCAGCCACGGCCATCCCAATCTGTTCGCGAGCGGTCACGGCTGATGCTGTGATTGCGTCAGGACGCTCGATTGTTGAGCGGACGGCACGGAGATCAGTGCCGCAAGCACGGCAGAACTGGCTGAGTTGACGCTCTTCTGAACCGCAGGAGGGGCAGTACATTGGTTTAGCCTGCCTTTGTTTGAGATCTTTGACCTTTTTGCTTTGTACTTTGGGCTTCGTCCTTTACCGATGTAAAGCAGCAAGGAACGAAGCACAAAGCACCAAGTACAAGGTACGAAGCTCAGATTTGAATGTTCAGTCGGCGCTACTCAACTTTGACTCCGCGCCAGAATGCCACCCGGTCCTTGATCTCTTTAGCCGCGGGCTTGGGATCCGGATAGTACCAGGCAGCGTCTTTGTTCACCTGCCCATCGACTACCACATTGTAATAACTGGCTTCACCTTTCCAGGGGCAGGTCGTATGGGTGTCGCTACCCTGAAAGTAAGCCTGGTTGATTGAGTCGGACGGAAAATAGTGATTTCCTTCGACGACAACGGTCTCATCACTTTGCGCCAATACAGCGTCATTCCATGTTGCTTTCATATTGTTCCTACAGGTACACGACCAGACTTACCGATCGTTTGATAAATTCGCGCTAGACTTCGCTCCTGGGGGTTCTCTTCAGTTCCTGGCTCTCAACTCTCAGGCTGCACCTTCAACACCAGATCTCTTATTGCGGCAGCACTCCATCCGGGACCAACCACGGGTGTACATCGAGCACAAACCTGCCCGCCTTCACAGCAGGATCAGAAGCCGTCAATGACCGCGCTTCATCAATTGAGTCCACGCGCAGCACAAAGATCCCTCGCAAGTCGCCATCGTCGCCGAATGGACCAGCAATAACTAACTTCTTCGAGTCTGCCAACCGATGGATGTTATCCATGTGCGCTTTCTGCAAGGCCTCCGTGGCCGGCGTTGATTCCGCGGTCCATTTTGCCCCTTTACGCAAAAAAGCCACATACACCATCTTCAAGGTGAGTGGCGTAGCGGGTTTCAAGAAAACGTCTTCCGCCCACCACGGGTGCATTTCCGGAACCATCTGTCCGCCCGCTACCAAGGGATCAGCCATCACCAAGCTCTTTGCCTCGTCGGCTGACGCGGCCCGGAAAATATAGATTCCCACCAGGTCGCTCGCGTCCTTGATTGGCCCCGCAATAACCGCCTTTCCCGAGTCAAGCAAAGACTGTGCAAACTCCAAATGTTTCTGTTGCGTAGCCAACGCGTCCTTATTGGGATTCGCAGTCCAATTTGGCCCGCGTTTCATAATTGCCATATGAAACTGAACCATCGTTTCCTGGGCATTGGCGGTGATGCCCAGGACCAATAAAAGAAGTACGAACACCACCATCAGCTTCAGCACTTGACTCGCTCGACTACCCTTTTGACACATTTGCTGGTTTCTCGCAGGCATGCAACGCCCCCTGGGAAATATGACACTAAGTGGTGCGGGAGAGCGTCAGATTATAATCTAAACGACCGCTCCTATTCATACCTTAGCGTTAGCCGTGTGAAATAGCTTGGGTGCGCCTTCTGCCCATTGCCTCCGCGGTGCTAAGATCTCCTTCCCATCCTGGTCTATGAGGTTACAAGTGATGAAGAAGCTATTCGCCCTACTTATTACTTTTGGCATCTTAACGGCAGTGTCTTATGCTCAAGAACCCCAGCCGACCCCTCCCACTCAGCAACCAACTGCTGAAGAACTCGAAAAAAAGACTTCCGAGCTGAGCAAGAATGCCTATCGCATGCTCGACCAGGTGATAGACGAAGCACAAAATCTTCACCTGACTGAGAATCGAGTTCATGTCCAGATCATCGCGGCTGATGCCCTGTGGGAACGCAATCCCGATCGCGCTCGCCAACTCTTCGCACTCGCTGCAGAGGGAGTGACTGAATTAATGCGCAATCAGGACAACAACAATAACGGTCGGCAAAACTTCGGTGGTCAGGGTCGAAGGCCGGCCCAGGTACGCGCGGAATTGTTACTTACTGTCGCTCGTCACGACGCCCAACTTGCTTACCAACTACTCGCATCGACCAAGCCACCAGTACAGGCGCAACCGAACAACGACCAACGAAATCCAAGGGGAGGACCACTTAATAACGAAGACAACCTGGAGCAGAGTCTGCTGTCACAAGTGGCCTCGTTAGATCCCAAGTTCGCCGCGCAAAACGCTGACCAGATGCTTGAGAAGGGACAGTTTCCGCGTTCCTTAACGGATGTGATCGCGCAACTGCAACGACAGGATAAAGAAGCCGCAGCGAAACTAACTGACAAGACCTTGAAACGCCTGGGGTCGACAAACCTTCTTGCTAATAATGACGCCAGTACCTTAGCTCTCGGACTGCTCGCTCCCGGACCGAGGATTGCACCAGCCAACACCGGCAGCGCGAGCGACGACACAAGCAAGCCTCAGTCAGCTCCACTTCAGCAACAAGTGCTCGAGCAGTCCGCCTACACAGATCTAATGGGCACTGTGGTTGACTTCGCGCTGAAAGCAACCCCCCAACCACCGCAGACTAATCAGCGTCCCGGTCCCAATCAAAGACGAGGATTTGGACCAAATGGAGCCGCTATTGGCCAAACCAACTTACAGACGCAACCGACCGACGCGCAAATTGAGCAGGCCAACGCCCGACGGTTGTTGACGGGCTTGCAAGCGATGTTACCGCAGATGGATCAGTACGTGCCGGCTCGCGCCCAGTCAGTGCGGCAAAAGATGGCTGAAGTGGGTATCACCAACCAACGGGAGTCGTTTGCGCAGGCGATGAACGCGCTGCAGTCAAACGCGAACGCCGATGCGCTGGTACAGGCAGCCGAGAGTGCGCCGCCACAGTTTCAGCCTCGTCTCTATCAGCAAGCCGCGTTGAAGGCCCTCGACGAAGGCAACAGCGACCGCGCGCGCCAGATTGCCACAGACCACTTGCAAAATAACCAGCGGGATGCGGTGCTACAGAAAGTTGATTTCAAGGAGATGGCCAAGAAGGCCGAAGGGACGCGGCTGGACGAAATCAAGCAGAATCTCGCTCGCATGCGGTCAGACAACGAACGCGTTGACGCGTTGTTGCAGATGTCAGCAGATGTGCAAAGTTCAAATCCAAAATTAGCGCGTCAGTTGTTGGAAGAAGCGCGGCAAATGACAAATAAACGGGTGACGAGCTACGACCAGTTTGAACAACAGTTAAAGGTAGCGCACGCGTTTGCAGCAATCGAACCAGCTCGCAGCTTTGAAGTGCTCGACCCCGGAATCAGCCAGCTAAACGAACTGATATCCGCGGCGGCGTTGTTGAACGGCTTCGAAGTCAACATGTTTAGAGATGGAGAACTGCCGCTCCAGTCAGGTAATGGGCTAACGAACACGGTTAGTCAGTACGGTGAGGAACTGGCCTTGCTGGCTAAGACCGATTTCGCTCGCTCAGAATCACTCGCCGGACGTTTTCAGCTACCCGAAGCCAGAACGTTGGCGCGATTGGCAATCATTGAGGAGTTACTCGGATCTCAACCGGCGCCTCAAGTGAACCAGAATCCCTTCCGCTTCGTCTTTGGGGGACAAAACTTCAACGTCATTCGGCAAAATAACTAAGGTTCCTACCTGGGACCTTAGTACTCGCCTCTCACTCACGCCGGACTTTAGCTGGCACTGGCAGCTTGAGATCTCCTTTTCTTGCTCGCCTAGCATCCTAATTGCTTACCTGAAACAGTTGTGTCGAACTATGCATTGTTTTGAGCCAAACTTTTTACTGAAGTGAGAAACAAATTGCCCAACGAACAAACAACTGAAAAACCGCCCACAACACCTTTTGATCCACTCGATCCTTCAGGTCCAGATCCAGTCCCGCTGCCGCCCGATTCGAATCCTGACCCCTCCGCCCCAGTTGACGAACCAGACAACCCGGTGCCTGTGACTGAGCCACCAACACACGAACCAAAACGACTCGTAGTTGAAACCCGCTAGGTGAATAGCTTGAAGATCACTAACTTCCTCCTGCTCGCTGGTTCTGGCGCCCCTGCCATCTTCAGATTCTTTCGCCGGCTCGGCCCATGGGGACTGTTCTTACTCAGTGCCCTCGACTCTTCGTTCCTGGTCCTTCCTTTTGGCAACGACTTGTTGCTCATCGGCCTGGTGAGTGCTGATCGTAGTGGTCCCGCCTGGATACTTTACGTACTCATGTCGGTCGCCGGCTCGCTGGTTGGTGTTTCGTTGGTTGATCTAGTAATGCGGAAGGCGGGCGAGAAGGGACTGGAACACTTTGTCAGTCGCGCGAAGATTGAACAAATCAAACGGCGGATTGAAAACAAGGCAGGCATCACTGTCTTCATAGCGACCGTGATGCCTCCACCATTTCCCTTCACCCCGGTGATCATGACTGCGTCGGCACTCCAATACCCGCGCAAAAAATTATTCGGCGCCGTTGCCCTCGGCAGGCTGGTTCGTTTCACCATCGAGGCTGTGCTTGCAATCTACTTTGGCCGCCATGTACTCAGGTTCATCAGGTCTGAAGTTTGGGCCTACGTTGCCTATGGGCTCCTCATTATTGGAGTGATTGGGAGCATGTTGTCAGTACTAAGGTGGATCAATGGACGAACGCGCAAAGCAACGGTCAGTGGTTAAAAAATCTCTATCGCTCATCAGTACGGTTTAAGTGTAGAATCCCGTGGCAAACTTCCCAGAAGGGGGCAAAGGCATGCCGGAGAAAAGGGGTGTACAAGCGACTGAAGAGGTAAAAGCGGAGTGGTCTACCGCCTACAAGTTCTATCTGAAAGCGCCTGGAGACCGGTTTGACAAGAAGAAAGACCGCACGTCGCGCATTGACTATGTTGCCCAGGAAATGAAACTCACCCGTAAACAAGCAAAACGCCGCATCAGAAACTACGAGGCCTGGCAACGCAATATCAAAAAAGGCATTGTGAGTCCTTAATAGACCGGAGTTCCTCACCGGTTTTCCGCTTTCCTAAAATAAATCATTGTCTGCGATTGGGGTTTTGTGCCATGCTTTCCTTCGGTCCATGGCATGCTCCCCACGCGAGCCGAGAGTTTGCCCTTTCAGTAGTAGCCCCTCTTAAAACAGATTCAGCCCTCATCCGAACGTTCTAGAGTCCTAAGGTCCGATCCGTCTGCGCCTTAGCAGGAGTGGTGCAATGAAACGCTCGATTATTGGGTGGGTAGTCTTCCTATTCCTCGTCGGCATCCTGATTCATTCATTACCCTCAGCGCCAGGTACTTTCTACTTCTTCAAAGGAAAGGTCGCGCAGCTTTCCCGGGACCCGAAAGCGGCGGCGGAAGCGTTTCAACAAGCAGTAGATTCTGACCCGCAATTTGTGCGTGGTTACGTTGAGCTGGGCTCATGTTACCTGGCGCTGAAGCAACCGCTGGAAGCTGAACAAGCACTCAAAAAAGCTTTGAGTCTCAGCAACGATGCTTGTGCAGCCTGTGGTCTGGGTCTTGTTTATTACAGCACCACTCGTTACGACGAGGCCGAGAAGGTCTTTAAGCAGGCCATACAATTTGATCCTAATGACGATTGTGCCTATGAAGGAATCGGCAAACTCTATTACGATCAAGATAGATACCAGGAAACCATCGAGGCCTTCAGCAAGGCCATCAAATTAAACCCGAAAGCCACGAGTTATCACTATCTTGGAAATACCTATAACGCATTGCGCCGCTTCGACGATGCGTTGGACGCTTATCAACGCCTACTAAAACTCAATCCCCGTTACTCGGCCGTGTACGCCGACCTGGGAATGAGCTACTACTGGTTAAAACGTTATGAGGAGGCTGGTAGAGCGTTCCAGCACGCGGCAGAATTCAGCGAAGATGATCCGAGGGCCTATTTCGGTATGGGATTGGTCCAACTGGCCTTGGGTCAGCGGCAGAAGGCAATGGACCAGTATCGATTGCTGCAGAGCCTTGAGCCGCAGTGGGCCGCGCTGTTGCTTGATGAGATTAATAAAGGTGAGCCTAAGCTGCCTCAATCCAAGCCCGATAAACCGCTAAGCTGACGATAATCCATGCGGCGACGCTGCACTCCAAATTACTGCTTCGTCCCCTTCAATTCCTTGTACATGTCCTCAACGTTGGGAGTGGCGAAGTTCTGAAAGGCGAAGCTCTTATATTTTTCTGGTAGCGTTAGCTGTTGCTTTGCCTGATCTATCGTTAACCCGTCGCTGATTGCCTGCTTGACTCGGCTGCGCAAGTTGTCGAGGTAGTCGCGAAACTCGCGTATCTCATCTGCCGTCGCCACCTCCCCATGACCAGGGATGAACTTCGCAGTTGGATATTGACTCAAAAGCTTATCGAGTGAAGGAATCCAATCATTCACGGTGGCATCAACCAGATTAGGCAGCGTTTTGCGCCAGCCCATGTCGCCCGTGAACACCACGTTGGCATCAGGAACATAAGCGAGTACATCGCCGCCAGTGTGACCGGGCAAAGTAAACAGCAATACTTCTCGCTTGCCAAGAAACAGATGGACCACGCCGGAAGTAAAGGTGATGGTTGGATTCGTTAAGCTGATCTTCAGTAGTTGGTCCATGCGGCGCAGCTGCCGCTCTAACGGCGCGCGTTTGTCTGTTTGGTCCGGAGGTAGGTCAGCCAACTGTTTGGCTACATCCGCGCGTCGTTTCTGTAACTCCTCAGGGGCGGGTAGAAAGCGCCGATTTTTCGTCGTCTGCCATTCGATCAACTTACCATGACCAACGATGGGAACACCGCGGGCAGCCAGCACCTGGTTTCCACCGGTATGGTCCAGGTGGTAGTGACTGTTGACGGCAAACTTGATTGGCAGCTTGGTTTGACTCTCGATCACTCCAATCAACTCTTCCATGGCAAGGGGTGTAAAAAAGGTGTCGAAAATAACTACGCCATCGTCACCCACTACGAAACCGGCGTTACCGGAGGCGAGGCCGCCTGATTTCGCAATCGCCGCGTAAACGCCGTCGGCTACCTTGACCAGGGTGAAATCATCCTCCGCTTTTTGAGCCCTGGCAGTTGAGGCCGCTAGATGAATCAGGACCAGGCTGGACAACAAGAGTGCGATGAGGACCAGGAGATGAATTCGCTTCATAATTCAACTAGAGATTCGCCTGAATGTGGAGTTGTGGAACCCGGTGAGAATAACATTCAAGTGTCTGGAAGATGAAGCCGACTCACCTCGCAGTAAAAGCGCAGTCAGGAGGGGTGGTAGGCGACTTGCTCCCCCTTCCTGACTGCGCAATCTTTGTGAGTTGAGTGGACACACTCATTCGGCGATTGAGGATTGCGTAAATCACGGTTATATTTCCGTTCGACACCCCAAAATTCCACAACTAGATCGGGAGGTCATCCGTGAACTTCAACCTTGGTCCCTACCAACTCCTGGGCGGCGGGACATTAATTCTCTGTCTGGGATTAGCGCTTATGTCATCGTGTACTAATAGTCCGGGTTCGACGACCAGCTCGGGTGCTTCAGTGGCCGAGGCCGACAAGTTCATCAAGGACGCCGAACAGCGTCTCTTTGACTTGAACCTCAAATTCGCCCGCGCCGATTGGGTCAAGAGTACTTTCATCACAAACGACACCGAAGCGATGTCGGCTGACGCTAATACAGACTTGATTGCGGCCACCACCGAACTCGCTGAGCAGGCCCATCGCTTCGAGGGTCTGCCCCTTTCTCCGGAAGTACAGCGGAAGATACGACTCTTGCGGCTTTCGTTGACGCTCCCGGCTCCGAAAGATCCGAAGGAAAGGGAAGAACTAACAAAAATCGCCGCCTCCATGGAAGGCGACTATGGCAAAGGCAAATACTGCCCGGACGGCGACAAAGGAAAATGCCTGAGCCTCGGCGACATGGAAGAGATCATGGCCACCAGTCGCGACCCGGAGCAGTTAAAGAAGATCTGGCTCGGTTGGCACCAGGTGTCCCCGCCCTATCGCAAGACCTACCAGCGATTCGTGGAATTGAGTAACAAAGGCGCCCAGGAAATGGGCTTCAAAGACACCGGGGCGATGTGGCGTGAGAAATACGACATACCCCCGGACGCCTTTGCCGCCGAGATGGAACGCTTATGGCAGCAAGTAAAGCCACTCTACGATTCCCTCTACATCTACACGCGACACAAACTGTCAGAGAAGTACGGCAAGGATGTCGTCGCCGAAGACAAACCGATTCCGGCGCATTTGCTGGGCAACATGTGGGCCCAGGCGTGGGGCAACATTTATCCCATCCTGGCCCCGCCGAACAATGACCGCGGCTACGACCTGACGCAGATATTGAAGTCGCGCAACACCGACGCTAAACAGATGGTCCAGTTCGGGGAATCGTTCTTTACCTCGCTTGGTTTCGAACAACTTCCCCAGACTTTCTGGGAACGGTCAATGCTTACCAAACCGGCTGATCGTGAGGTTGTGTGTCACGCCAGCGCCTGGAACGTAGACTTCGATAAAGATGTGCGTCTCAAGATGTGTGTGCAGATAAACGAAGACGACTTCACCACCGTACATCATGAACTGGGACACAACTACTACCAGATGGCCTACGCCAAGCAACCGTTCCTGTTTCGTGACAGTGCCAACGACGCCTTCCATGAGGCCATCGGCGATACAATCGCCCTTTCCGTCACACCACCATATCTGAAACAGATTGGTCTGATCGATAAGGTCCCGGATCAGAGCGCAGACATTGGTTTCTTGTTGAACCGGGCCCTCGATAAAGTTGCGTTTCTCCCGTTTGGTTATCTGGTCGATCAATGGCGGTGGAAAGTGTTT
>DATFRK010000739.1:0-5978 GCA_035263325.1 Pyrinomonadaceae bacterium
TAGTCTCGACACCGCATTTAATAGTCTCAATACCACGACGGGAGTTTTCGCCAGCGGCATTGGCATCGGCGCCGCGATATCTGATCTTGCAGTTCAGGCTGACGGAAAGATCCTGCTCGGCGGTGGTTTGGGATCCAATACACTCACGCCTGCCGTTAACTCTACGCGCGCCATTGCGCGCTTCAATTCAGATGGTAGCCGTGACCCAGGTTTCGATACTCCCTTCATCCTGAATCAGGGGACCGGACTCGTGCTGCAGCCCGATGGAAAGGTGGTTATTGTCGGTACATTTCGGTTCACTTCACCGGCCGTGCGAAACAGCATCGCGAGGTTGAACAGCGATGGCACGCTCGACTTCACCTTTGACACTCCCGGTATGAAGGGCGACGTGTATGCCGTGAATAGCAATACTGAAGTCGACGCCGTTGCCCTCCTGGCCCAAGGTAATGTTGTAGTCGCCGGCGGTTTTGATAACTACAAAAGTGTTCCTGCGGAAGGCATCTTGAAGATCAACGCAAACGGCAACCGCGATCTGTCGTTTGAGTCGAACGGGGCAGGTTCACACGGCCGGGTGCATGCGTTGGTCCGTCAGCCCGATGGCAAACTGCTTGTCGGTTACGACCCATTTTCTGCTATCAGTCGCGCTACCAAGCTTAATACTGCACGCCGGGGTGGGATTGGAAGACTCAATGCTGACGGCACCACCGACAGCACATTCACTTCGCCGTTTGACCCTGACTCTGTCGTGCTGGGCATCGCACTCCAGTCTGACGGAAAGATCCTTGTCGGCGGTAACGCCAGGCTGATTGACTCTCAATCGGTCATTGAATTCACTCGGCTAAATGCGGATGGCGCGATTGACACGGGATTCCTGCCTCCAAGTGGCGGCAGTCTGCATCTTAGCCAAGCGTTCGCTATTCAAGCAGACGGGAAGATTCTGGTCAGCGAAAGAAACGGTAGCGAAGGAAGTCTTGGCCGTCTGAATGCGGATGGGAGCGTTGATAACAGCTTCTCAGCCGTCTTTGGCTTTGGCGCTGGCGTCGATCATATTGTCATTCAACCTGATGGACGAATAATCGTCAGCGGAAGTTTCACTGGCGCGAACGGAAGCGCCGCGCGTATTGGCCGGCTCAACGCGAACGGCAGTCTTGATCCTAGTTTCGATCCAGGATCGGGTCCCGACAATCAGGTGCGGGCTCTTATCTTGCAACCAGACGGCCGCGTGGTCATTGGCGGTTGGTTCCTTAACTACAACGGGATTCCGCGATCGTCGCTGGCCAGAATCAATGCAAATGGTAGCCTGGACTCCTCTTTCGTTCCGGTAAACATAGACACGGACCAGTCTCAAAATCCGCGTCATGTCGGCTCGCTCGCGCTTCAGTCAGACGGAATGTTGCTGATAGGGAACGAGCAGGAAGAATCCGTGCCACCACCGAATCGGGTCTTTCGTCTCAAAGGGGACGGCAGTCTTGATTCGTCCTTCGCTCTCAGATCGGGAATTGAAGGAACCGACATCAATGCGTTGCTGCTGCAACCCGATAACAGTCTCATCGTCGGTGGAGAGTTTAATGTTATGAACGGCATAGCACGACTGGGACTCGCGCGCCTTCTCACGGTGACTGGATCTTCTTCTACGCCGACGCCCTCACCTACAGTCTCGCCAACGCCGACATCTACACCAACTCCAGCGCCCACTCCGGGAGCGATTCAATTCAGCGGGCCCGACTTTATCGCCAGTGAAGGAGACTTTGACGCGCTGATCACAATCACACGTGTCGGAGGCGCCTCGACTGCGGCCTCGGTCTATTTCCAGACCGTCGACGACCCCGCCGAAGTGCGTTGCGACGACGTTGTAAACAACCACGGCGCAGCCTACGCTCGCTGCGACTATGCCTCGACTGGCGTTACCGTTTCCTTTGCCCCGGGCGAAACGCAAAAGACAGTCGATGTGCCTCTCAATGATGACGCCTTCGTTGAGGGGCCTGAGATTGTGCATTTACGACTCAGCGGACGGCAGGGAAGTACGGTTGGTGCTCCTTTGTCGGCGACGCTGACTATTCTCGACAACGACGTAGCGGTTGGTCCAAATCCAATTGACCGACCTGACTCCTTCGTGCGGCAGCAGTATCTGGATTTTCTTACTCGTGAGCCGGAGCCAACCGGCTTCCGTTCCTGGGCTGGATTACTTTACCCATGCCCCGATCAGTTCAACAACGATCCCAACACGCCCTCAGCCAGGTGTGATCGCAACATCATTTCCTCGTCTTTTTTCCGCTCACAGGAGTTTCAGCTCAAGGGTTATTTTGCTTTTCGCCTCTACCGAGTAGCGTTCGGTCGTCTCCCGACGTACACCGAGATCTTCGCAGATATGCAAACTGTTACCGGTGACACGCCCGAGCAGGTTTACTTGCGGAAGGCAGCCCTGGTTGACTCATTTGGGCAGCGACCTGAATTTCAGACGACCTATGGCAGCCTGTCCGACGCTGACTACGTTGTGGCCTTGATGCAGCGCTACAACCTCGCCGCAATCACGACGCCAAATCCTGCCAATCCAGACGGTGCGGATAAAGTGACGTTCAGCAGGAACGATTTGGTCTCGCAGCTGAATGCAAATGGATTGACCAGAGGCCAGGTATTTCGAGCGATTGCTGATAGTGATGAGGTCAAAGCGGCGGAGTACAACCGTGCGTTCGTGGCGATGCAGTACTACGGCTACTTGCGAAGAACGCCTGAAATGGACGGATATAACAGTTGGCTCCTCTATCTTGAGGCGCATCCGGCAGACTACCGCACGATGGTCAATGGATTTATGAACTCAGTTGAGTACCGGCTGCGTTTCGGTAATCCGTAAAGTTAATATGACTCCCTTTCCAAGAATTCTTCTGGAATGGGCCAGATTGTTGTAGTCTTGGCCCGACGGTCGATGATTTCCTCCTCGCGGTAGACTTGATTTCAGCACCGGACTAGACGATGAGATTTAGCTCTTTGCGCTACCTCCGCGTCTCCGCGACTCTGCGGTGGCCCGAAAGCCGGAGACAACTCCACCGCAGAGTCGCGGGGACTCGGAGGTAACGCAGAGAGTTACCGTTTAATGGTGCTCGTCGAATGACACACACGACGTCGTGAATACCTAAAGGAACCTCGTCCTCAGAAAACAATCTCACACCCTCGCAAGGAGAACCACAATGACCAGCAAGAAGAAAGGCTTGACTCGGCGGAGCTTTCTTGAACGAGTGGGCATGGCAGGCGGGTCGGTTGCCCTTTACGAGACGATGACCGCGCTCGGACTCATCAATCTTCCCGAAGCATGGGCTGGGCCACCTCAGCTTCCCGCAGGTTCAGGAAACGGCAAAACTGCAGTCATCCTGGGCGCAGGCATTGGCGGGCTGACCGCAGCTTACGAACTGACCCGCGCCGGCTACGGCTGTCAGATCATCGAATTGACGGACCGGGCGGGCGGCCGCAACCATTCGGCGCGGCGTGGCACTGTGCTCACGGAAAAAAGAGCGAATGGAACTAGTCTCACCCAGGTCTGCAACTTCGACGAGGGCCTCTACTTGAATCTTGGACCAGGACGTCTCCCTTACCATCACCGGCGTGTTCTTCATTACTGCCAGGAACTAGGTGTGGCGCTGGAGATTTACGTCATGGAGACAATGGCTAACCTGTTCCAGAGCGATAAGGCATTTGGTGGTAGTGCGCAGATCAGGCGACGAATTGCTAACGACACGCAGGGTTACATCTCCGAAATGTTGGCCAAGGCGGTACATCAAAACGCCCTCAATGACGAACTCGATGAGGGTGACCGCAACAAGCTCCTATGTCTCTTGCGGAACTTCGGTGACCTGGGCGACAACGATTTGTGCAGTACCTGCGGCCAAACGAAGTGCAAGAACTGCAATGCGAGTTGCCAGGACTGCGTAAGTTGCGACAAGGAATGCGTGAGCTGTTTCACCTATAGCGGCTCGACGCGCGATGGCTGCTCGATCACGGTTTACGAACCTTGCGAGCCTGGGACAAAGCTCGCCCTAAAAGAACTCCTCAGTTCGGGGTTCTGGCGCCACCGCTTTTTTCAATCGTTTGAATATGAATGGCAGCCGACGCTCTTCCAACCCGTAGGTGGCATGGACAAGATTGTGGACGGCTTTGTCCGCAAGGTGGGCCAACTCATCCAGTACCAGACTGAAGTGCTGAACATTGAGACTCGCTCCGATGGTGTTACCGTCGCCGTCAGGGATCGCAAGACCGGCGCTCGCAGCAGCATTAAGGCGGATTACTGCATCAGCAACATTCCCTTGCCACTGCTAAGTAAAATCCGAAATAACTTCGCGCCCGACTTTAGTGCTGCCGTGGCCCAGTGTGTGTATGACCCGACCTGCAAGCTCGGCTGGCAGGCAAACGAACGCTTCTGGGAAAACGACAAAAACCAAATCTACGGGGGCATCAGCTACACGGACGACCCGATCACGCAGATGTGGTATCCCTCCTATGATTACTTCACCAAGAACGGAACCCTAACCGGCGTCTATAACTACGACCAGGACGCCATTGCTTTCGGCAACATGGATCTTGAACAGCGGATCAACATGGCGCGGAAAGGGGCGGTCAAGTTTCATCCTGAGTTTGCCGATACCAAGATCGTTCCCTCAGACAAAGCTATCTCAATCGCCTGGCAGAATATCCCGAATGAGGGCGGTGGTTGGGCCAATTGGGATCCCGCTAGCGGAGACCATGCGAGAGCTTATACTCGATTGCTGGCGCCGGATCGTCGTTTCTTCGTCGTGGGCGATCAGGTTTCCCAGCTGCCGGGCTGGCAGGAAGGGGCAATGATGTCGGCTCAACACGTGGTCGAACAAATAGGCAGTCGCCGGCTGCTTACTGTGCCGAAGGTCAGGCACGCACCGAATACCCGACGCCTGAATCAAGGCCGCATCTAAAATGTATCACGACATTCCGAAGAACACAGGGATCCGCCCGAGCGGGCGGATTCCTATTCGCGGACGGAGCTGGATGCTTACCGCCAACGGGGCACGACCGGATCGGGGGTACCGCTCCTAATGATTACGATCGTGATTGCCAGACTCGCGACGACCATAAGGACCCCTTCGGCGGATTTCAACGATTATTCAAATAGACTTCGAACCAGCGGGCTATGCGTGGCCAAAAGTCGGGGAAACGATCATAGTCTCCATGACCCGCTTTGTCATAGGAAACCAAAGCTGCGGGTTGCTTGAGAGCCAAGAGTCCGAAATACATCTCATACTCTTGCAGCGCATTATTGAGATCTGTCTTGCCAGTTACGAACAACACTGGTGTCTTAACTTTATCCAAATGGTAGACGGGAGACTCAGCGACAATACGATCCGGCGTCTCCCATTGCCATGATTTAGTCACATTCCACTCGCCTCGCCCGCCCAGCGTGTGCGTGCTCGCCAAATCCGACGGCCCCGCTTCGCTTACCGCTGCTCGAAAACGAGTGCTGTGGCTAATAATGCAGTTTACTGCGTAGCCACCATAGCTGATCCCGATGACACCTGCACGCGTACCATCGACATGGCCCAAAGCCACAGCTGCGTCCAAAGCTTCTTCGGCATATCGCGCGAGATCTGCACACACCTTCCCACTACCGAATTTGACCGGCATGTCAGGCGTGAGCAGTGCAACACGCGCCCGCGAACGCAGTGGCTCATACCTGCCGGAAAGAAAATGCTGTGAGTTTTCAAGCCCGCGGCGGCCAGGATAGACGCTCAAAACCACAGGCAACTTCTCGCCGCTGCGAACATCAGGTGGTAGGCGGAGCGTTGCAAACAAACGTTCCCCTGAACTTGAGACCCAATCTAGGTGGTGGACTGCGCCGATAGTTGGTAGCGGTGCAGGGTTGAGTAAATCGAGCGAGCGCGCAGACTCTTCCGTTATCCACCAGAGTTCTGGCGGACGCGAAGGACTCTCTTCGATGCTGACCGCCTCGCCTGTAGTTC
>DATFRK010000740.1:0-3295 GCA_035263325.1 Pyrinomonadaceae bacterium
GAGGGCATCAACCAAAGCGGCTTCAGCACTATTCCATTCTTCGTCGGACCCGAGATAGTGCGCTTCCGGATCGTTGCCCCTAACCGACAACTCCACTTTAATATCCTTAAAGCCAAATACTTCAAAGAGATTAAGGGCAAAGTCGATGCAGCCCAGTATCTCCGCTCTCACACCTTCAGGCGTACAGAAGATGTGAGCGTCGTCCTGCGTGAACCCACGCACCCGGGTGAGGCCATGAAGGGTACCAGAGAGTTCTGCGCGATAAACCGTACCTAGCTCCGCATAGCGAAGTGGTAGATCACGATAAGAACGCTGCGTCGACTTGTAGATGCCAATGTGGAACGGGCAGTTCATCGGCTTAATGCGAAACTCCTGTTCCTCAAACTCGGTCGGCGCAAACATCGAATCGGCATAGTTCGATTCGTGGCCACTGGTGAACCACAACTCGCGCTTGGCGATATGCGGCGTGAACACCAGGCCGTAGTCACGAAGCAACAACTGTTCGCGGAGATAGTCCTCCATCTCCTTGCGAATGGCGCCGCCTTTCGGGTGCCAGAAGATCAACCCCTGACCATAGTCTTCCTGGATTGAGAACAGGTCGAGTTCCCGTCCCAAACGTCGATGATCGCGCTTCTCAGCCTCTTCACGTTGCTTCAACCACGCGTCCAACTCTTCCTGGGTGAAGAACGCCGTACCGTAAATGCGTTGCATCTGCGGTAGCGAGGCGTCGCCTTTCCAATAAGCTCCGGCAAGTGAAAGTAACTTGAAAGCGCGCAGCTTATTGGTATTGGGTACGTGCGGCCCCAGGCAAAAGTCGATGAAGGGAGAGCCGTCGATGTAGTAGACACTCACCCGCTCACCCGCCTTTTCGTCAATCAACTCGCACTTCAAGGGTTCTTCGCGTTCACCAAACACGCGCAACGCTTCGGCCTTCGGAATCTCATCCCGGCGATACGCCAGGTTCTTGCTGGCAATCTGCCGCATCCGCTTTTCGATGAGCGGCAAATCAGCCTCGGTCAACTGACGCGGACTAATCACGTCGTAGAAATAGCCGTATCGTGGGTCGTCCAGGAGTGCCGGTCCGATACCCAACTTGGTCCCAGGAAACAGATCCAGTACGGCAGCAGCCAGTAGGTGGGCCGTGGAATGACGGAGCACCTCGAGACCGTCGCGGGTCTGGGGCACAATCGGTTCGATTTGCACTGCAGCAGCGTCGCCATTGTCGGACGACAATGCATCCAGTGGTGCAGTCAGATCCACTTCGTGCCCGCCGACTTTGGCGGCCAACGCTTGCTTGGCTACCTCCCGATCCAACTTCTTGAGTGCCTCAGCTACAGTCGCGGAGGCAGGCATCTGGACCGGAACGCCGTCCTTAAGTTGTACGTTGATCTCACTCATGTCTATTCGCCCCTTTTGTGTTCAGAAACACAAGCAGGGACACCCCGGGGACTAAAACAAAGACCTAAGTCCTAAGGCCGAAGACCATTCCTACGATTTGCGATTCACTAGTTATTACTTACTTCGTTCGATCGGATTCGATAGGAGCGCCTTCGTCGCGCGCCCGCGTGTGTGGCGGGTCGGCAATCAGAATGTAAAGAATCGAGTGAATGTTCGATTCATGACGAAGGTCTTCCGGAGCGTCCTATCAAAAATTAGATGGCAGCTACTACTAACTCAAGCCCTGCCCAGCTTTAAAACGAAGTCGGATGATAGCAAAGACCTCTAAAAAGGCGCAAGCCGGACTCCTATACGCTCAGTCGTGATGGCCTTTATTTCTTTGTTTCGTTCTTTGTGCCTTGTACTTGGCGTGCTTGACTGCGGGTGAAACACCCTTGTCTCGCCTACGCGGTTCTGTCTCAAAGCCCAAGGTTGCGACGAAGGAGCTACTCCGGAGATAAGCGCGCATCAGGAAATCCAACCGGTACGGGTTGCGCGCCCGGAAAGACTTGTCAAACCGCGCCAGCCCGGCGCCCACTTCGCGCCAAACCTGTCCGGCGGAAAACGTGCGTTTTTCGCGAGCCTTCTTGCGCTATTTGCGATAGCATGAGCAACTCCTAGGTTCGTTTCCCAACGTTCTGCAAAATCATTACACGTCTGTTTCTAACAGGAGACTAAAGCATGCGCTCAGGATCCCCAGCTTTGACCTACGGTCTCGTCGTCATCCTTCTGCTAACGAGCTATTTCTCAATTCAGACTCCGGCTCAAGGAAACCGCACCAACGGCGGCAGGTCGAAGGCCGCCTCCGCCGAGACAACCGACGGCAAGACTCCCGACAGTGAAATGCGCGCACCTATCGAGCGTTACACAGCCGATCGGGGAAGTTTGACTCGTTCGTTTCCGGTCACGATGTCGCCCTCGCGCCGCGAACGGTTCCAGAAGTTTTACAGCGACTGGTTGGCCGCGCTGCAGAAGATCGACTTCGATTCAATGAGCGAGGACGGCAAAATCGATTACATCCTCTTCAAGAATCATCTCGAGTACGAGTTGCGACAACTGGACATCCAGGCAAAACAACTCGAGGAGATTCAACCCCTCATTCCATTTTCCAAAACAATCATCGATCTGGAGGAGACTCGCCGGCGTATGGAGCCGATCGATTCGGCGAAGGTCGCAGCTACGCTGACCGACTTGCGAAAACAGGTTGATGACCGGCGCCGCGCAATTGAACTCGGTATGCGACCTGAAGGCCGAGGCACAGACGGAGTTGGGGGCGTCGAACCACTGCGAGTAAAGAAGACGATTGCTAACCGCGGCGTCGGTGCGGTGAATAATCTGCGCGGCACACTGCGCAACTGGTACACGTTCTACAACGGTTACGACCCACTGTTCACCTGGTGGAACGAAGAGCCGTATAAAGCTCTCGATCAATCACTGACAAACTACGCAACATTCCTGACCGAACGAGTCGTTGGCCTTCGACCTGAAGGCAGCGGGGGCCAAGGACCTGGCGGCGGCGGCGGGGGAGGCAATCGCGGGTTTGGCGGTGGTGGGCCGGGCGGCGGAGGGGGCGGCGGACAAGGCGGTGGTGGTGGTCAAGGCGGAGGTGCTGGTCAGGGGTTTCAGCGACCAACGAGCGCCGCTGCCAGGCCCGGTGATGCCAGTGACATCATCGGCGACCCTATCGGTCGGGAAGCACTCATCAGCGAATTGAAGTCGGAGATGATCCCTTACACGCCGGAAGAGCTCATTGCGATTGCCGAAAAGGAGATGGCCTGGTGTGAAAACGAAATGAAGAAGGCGTCGCGAGACCTGGGCTACGGCGACGACTGGAAGAAAGCACTCGAACACGTCAAGA
>DATFRK010000741.1:0-4317 GCA_035263325.1 Pyrinomonadaceae bacterium
GGAGTCTACTTGCGGCAGGCGGATCAGATGCCCGAGGAGGATCGGATCCTGCTTCATGCAGTGGCCCGAGCGGTAATCGTTGCCGAGCGCGGCTCACTTGAGGATCAGCTCGAAAGACAGCCGGTGGAAGAACCGTTGCCGGCAGCTTTTGTCGCCCGCTTACCTTCACAGACTTACCCTGAATCACCGGTCGCGCCGCCTGAGCTGTCATTTTTTAATGGCCTGGGCGGTTTTCACCAGGGCGGGCGTGAATACGTAACAATGTTGGGCGCCGAACAGTGGACCCCTGCACCATGGTCCAATGTGATCGGCAACAAGAGTGAGTTTGGTTTTCAAGTCACCGAAACTGGCGGCGGCTACACCTGGTCACAGAACAGCCGCGAGAATCGACTAACGCCCTGGTCCAACGACGCGGTCAGCGACCCGCCCGGGGAGATAGTATATTTGCGCGATGAAGACTCGGGCACAGTCTGGTCAGCCACGCCGTTACCAATCCGGGAAAAGGAGCCGTACATCATCAGACACGGCCAGGGGTACTCGGTATTCGAACATACCAGTCACGGCATCTCCCAGGAATTGTTGTTGTTTGTGCCGTTAGAAGAGCAAGTGAAGATCTCCTTATTGCGATTGCGCAATCGGACAGCACGTAGACGAAGAATTTCAGTGACGTTCTACAACGAGTTGGTGTTAGGAGTACAAAGAACTTCCACTGCGCCCTACGTCATCACCGAGATCGATGAACAGAACTCCACGATCTTTGCGCGCAACCCGTTCAACAACGAGTTTGCTACTCGCGTTGCCTTTGCCGCTACCAGTGAACAGATGTCTAGTGCCACCTGTGACCGGAAGGAATTCATCGGACGCAATGGGCAGCTTGAGCAGCCGGCGGCGCTGCGCCGGGTGGGCCTGGCTGGTCGAGCAGGAGCTGGTCATGATCCCTGCGCCGCGCTGCAAACAACCATCGAGCTGGCGCCCAACGAAGCACGCGAGGTTATTTTTCTTCTGGGTGAGGCAGAATCGATCGAAGAAGCAAAAGACTTGGCGGCCCGCTATCGTCTCGGTGGCAACGTCAACAATGCCTTCGAAAAGGTGCTGGGACACTGGGACCAATTGCTGGGGACGATCGAAGTAAAAACTCCTGATGCGGCCCTGGACACGATGCTCAATCGATGGTTGCTCTATCAAACTCTTTCCTGCCGAGTCTGGGCCCGCACTGCTTTCTATCAATCGGGTGGCGCTTATGGTTTCCGCGATCAATTGCAGGACGTGATGGCCCTTGTCTACAGCAGTCCCGCCGTGGCCCGGGCACAAATTGTTCGCGCCAGCACGCACCAGTTCAAAGAAGGTGACGTACAACATTGGTGGCATCCACCCTCTGGTCGCGGAGTCAGAACTCGCATTTCCGATGATTTATTGTGGCTGCCTTTTGTAACTGCCTTCTACATCGGCGTCACTGGCGACAGGTCTGTGTTGGATGAAGTGACAACCTTTCTTGAACAACCGCCACTGGCTGAGAATGAGCACGAGCGTTACATGGAGCCTTCAGTGGCTGCCGAATCAGCGTCGATCTTTGAACACTGTGCCCGGGCTATCGATCGCAGCTTCAACGTAGGCGACCATGGTCTACCCTTGATGGGCACCGGGGATTGGAACGACGGCATGAATCGCGTCGGGCAACTGGGAAAAGGCGAAAGCGTTTGGCTTGGTTGGTTCCTGTGCACGACCCTGGCTACGTTCATCCCCTATTGCGGCGAGCGGAGCGAGACTGAGCGCGCTGATCGTTATCGTCAACACCTGGAAGCTGTTAAGAAAGCATTAGAAGAAAAAGCATGGGATGGCGACTGGTACCGGCGCGCTTACTTTGATGACGGCACACCTTTGGGCTCCGCGCAAAACGCCGAATGCCGTATCGACTCCATCGCCCAGTCGTGGTCGGTAATTTCTGGGGCTGGCGATAATTATCGCCGGAACCGGGCGATGGCCGCTGTAGAGGAGTATCTGATCCGGCGCGGCGATGGGCTCGTCATTCTTTTCACCCCACCTTTCGATAAAGGTGACCTTGATCCTGGTTACATCAAGGGTTACGTACCGGGTGTACGGGAGAATGGGGGCCAGTACACGCACGCGGCGATATGGACCTTGATTGCTTTTGCTCTCCTCGGTGATGGAGAACGCGCCGGCGAACTGTTCTCGTTGTTGAATCCAATCAACCACTCGTCAACGCGCGCTGGACTGCATAAGTACAAAGTGGAACCGTATGCCGCAGTGGGAGATGTCTATGCCGTCCCGCCACACACCGGCAGAGGTGGTTGGACCTGGTACACCGGCTCGGCGGGCTGGATGTACCGCGCAGGGCTCGAGTCGATCCTGGGTTTCAAACTGCAAGAGCAAATACTCAAAGTCAATCCGTGCGTGCCCCGTTGGTGGCGCGAGTTTGAAATAACTTATCGCCGCGGCCACACGACCTATCGCATTCGGATCGAAAACCCCCTGGGTATCTGCTGCGGAGTTGCCACGCTCGAGTTGGACGGCAAGGCGCAGGCCAATGAGACGATCACGTTGACGGATGATGGCCAGACACACAACGTACGGATCGTGATGGGAGAACGTCCTGTGGCGAATGAATCAGACCAGGCCGAACAAAAAACTCCCAGCGTCAAGACTACTACCTGATCCACAGATTACACAGATTACGCCGATTAGTTAGTCAGTCAGTTTAGTTGAGTAAGGGGTTGTTGGATCGTGAGTTGTGACAAGTGAGGACTTGATTCACGAACCTATCATTGTCTTGAAAAGAAATCTGTGTAATCTGCGTAATCTGTGGATTACGCCGCAGCCATGTCCGCCTCGCTGATGTCGAAATTGGCCGAAACCTTTTGCACGTCATCGTGGTCTTCAAGTGCTTCCATCAACTTCAACATCTGCCGCGCATTTGCCCCTTCAAGCCGCACATAGTTTTGCGCCACCATTTCCACCTCAGCGACCTGCGGTTCAATACCTGCACCTTTAACAGCTGTGAGCACTGTGTCAAAGCTCTCCGGTGACGTGATTATTTCGAAGTTGTCTTCGTCGTCACGCAAGTCATCAGCGCCGGCGTCAATAACCAGGTCAAATAATTCCTCTTCTGCCTTAGAGCTTTTTTCCACCACAATGTAACCCTTCTTTTCGAACATCCAACCAACCGAGCCGCTCTCACCGAGGTTGCCACCGTTTTTGGAAAAGATATGCCGGATCTCGGCCACCGTGCGGTTGCGATTATCAGTCATCGACTGAATCAATAGAGCGACTCCGCCAGGACCATACCCTTCATACGTGATCTCTTCGTAGTTCACGCCTTCCTCTTCACCGGTGCCCCTGCGAATCGCGCGGTCAATGGTGTCGTTAGGCATGTTGCCACCCTTGGCGTCGAGGATTGCTTTGCGGAGGCGAGCATTTCCTTCCGGGTCGCCGCCTCCGGTGCGCGCCGCCACCGTGATCTCTTTAATGAATTTTGTAAACAGCTTACCGCGCTTGGCATCGAGCGCGCCCTTCTTGTGTTTAATACTATGCCACTTGGAATGTCCCGACATTGGATTTGTCCTTTTGAGTTAAAGCAGTGGGTTTTGTTAGTGCGGCAATATATCACAAGAGTACCAACACCCTGTAGTGGCAAGGTTTAGATTGGCACCAATAGAGAACCCTCAGGAGCGGTAGCGCCGGATTGGAACGCCGTAGCGACGGGTTAGAACCGTCAACGATGGATCTAGGATCTCAGGAAGGTGAGTGGGTACATCCCGTCGCTTCCGCTGGGGGTTCGCTACTTGATCTGCTCGTACTCCTTCTTTGCCTGGACCAGCACCGGCAGGTCAGGATCGGCATCTTTCCACAGTGCGAAAAAGTCCTGGTAGCCTTTTCGGGCGGTTGCGGTATCGCCACGCATGACAGCAGCTCGCGCCAACCCAACGTGAGACAGCGGGTGGATGAGCGATTGCGCATCAACCCCGCGGTGGTCGATGATCTTCTGAAACTCTGCGGCCGCTTCATTCCCCAAGTGCTGCTGCAAGTACAACTCGCCTCGCAGATAGTTGGTGACGTTGCCCATGATCATACCCATGTCGTAGCTCTTGACGGAGTCGAGGAGTTGTATCGCCTGAGTAAGATTTCCCTTACTCCTCTCCAATTGAGCTTTCGTTAGTACAGCCCCGATCGCCACCGGAGTGTCCTTCGGGTAAGTTTTCGTGAGCTCATCAAGCAACGATTGGGCCTTTGCCGAGTCACTGCAAGAAGCAAACACCAGGGCAGCGGTTGACATACTCATTCGCGTGCGTGCTAACGAGA
>DATFRK010000742.1:0-5808 GCA_035263325.1 Pyrinomonadaceae bacterium
CGATCTCATTCATCGTGTCAACGTTAGGATTGGTTTGATGCATGAAGACAATTCGCCAACTGATCAATACTCAGAGTTTGTTCAAGACCAAATAACCTGGTCTATACGAAATGCTGATTTTATCCAATCGATGAACAGCGCTGAGAAAGCACGAGATTACGTAAATCAACATATCAACGACTGATAGAGTAGTGCGTTATGCTGGGAGCCAATAGTCAGTACCATCTCGCGGTAGCGGATGGGTCGCCTCTTGTTACCGACGATTGTGAATGTGTGATGCGACCCATCCGCTACCGCGAGATGGTACTGACTGTTTGACTTGGCACACGCAAAGCACCAAATACCAGGAACAAAGCACCAAATACAAAGCACCAAGCACAAAAGGCCGCATGGATCCCCAACGAATTCGCAACTTCTCAATCATCGCCCACATCGATCACGGTAAGTCGACGCTTGCCGACCGTCTCCTCGAACGCACCGGGGCCTTGAGCGAGCGGGAAATGGAAAACCAGGTGCTCGACAACATGGACCTGGAACGCGAGCGAGGAATCACTATCAAGGCCCACGCTGTCAGGTTAGATTACAAGGCCCAGGATGGCTTGCCCTACATCCTGAATCTCATCGATACCCCAGGCCACGTCGATTTCTCTTACGAAGTTTCCCGTTCCCTCTCGGCGTGTGAAGGAGCCTTGCTAATCGTGGACGCATCGCAGGGTGTTGAGGCGCAGACCTTAGCCAACACATACCTGGCGATCGAAAACAACCTCGAGCTGATTCCGGTAATAAATAAGATCGACTTGCCGGGCGCCGAACCGGAAAAAGCAATCGAACAGATTGAACATTTCATCGGTCTGGAAACGCACAACGCGATCCTAACCAGTGCCAAGACAGGCGAAGGTGTTTCCGAGGTACTCGAAGCGATTGTACGTGACGTGCCACCGCCTAAGGGCGACCCAAACGCACCCCTAAAGGCCCTCATCTTTGATTCGTGGTACGACTCCTATCGCGGTGTAATTGTTCTCTTTCGCGTCATCGACGGCACGATTCGACCGGGAATGAAGATCCGTTTCTACAACGCTGGTCGCGATTACCAGGTGGAAACCCTCGGGGTTAATCGACCGCGGCCAACGCCGATCGATGCGCTCGGTGTCGGTGAAGTCGGCTTCCTCACCGCTTCGATCAAGGCAGTGGCTGACGTGCAGATCGGCGACACCGTAACCGAAGCAGCGCGACCAACAAAGGAACCATTCCCGGGTTTCCAGGAGATCAAGCCGATGGTGTTCGCCGGGCTTTATCCGGTGGACACCAACCAGTACGAAGAGTTGCGGGATGCCCTGGACAAGTTGCGACTCAACGATGCGTCGTTCTTCTACGAGCCGGAGTCGTCGGCCGCTTTGGGATTTGGCTTTCGTTGCGGCTTTCTTGGCCTGTTGCACATGGAGATTGTCCAGGAACGGCTGGAGCGCGAGTTTAATCTGGACCTGATTACTACGGCGCCGGGTGTGCGCTACACCGTGACCACCAGCGACGGCCAGGTTGAAGAGATCGACTCGCCGGCCAAGATGCCCGATCCAGGTCGCATCGCTAAGATTGAAGAACCGGCAATTCGCGCGGTTATTCTTACGCCGGATGAGTTTCTGGGCGGAATACTGCCCTTGTTGGAAGAGAAGCGAGGGGTGCAGAAAGGCTTCGAGTACATCAACGCAAATCGCGTGATGTTGACTTATGAGTTGCCGCTTAACGAGATCGTGCTCGATTTTTATGACCGGTTGAAATCGGTCTCCAGGGGATACGCTTCACTGGATTACAGTCTGGCCGGTTACTGGGAAAGTGACCTGGTGAAACTGGACGTGCTGGTAGCGGGCGAGCCGGTTGACGCTCTTTCCCTGATTCTTCATCGCAGTACGGCGCAGCCCAAAGGTCGCGCCCTGGCGGAGAAGATGAAACAACTAATCCCCCGCCAGTTATTCGAGGTGCCGATCCAGGCGGCGATAGGCAACAAGGTAATCGCGCGCGAGACCGTAAAGGCGTTAGGTAAAAACGTCATCGCCAAGTGTTACGGCGGTGATATCACTCGCAAACGAAAACTGCTTGAGAAACAGAAAGAAGGTAAGAAACGCATGAAGAAAGTTGGTCGGGTGGAGATCCCCCAGGAAGCGTTTCTTGCAGTGTTGAAGGTGAATGAGTAACCGATCACCCGACGCTCCAGCTGAGGAGAAATAGAATGAAGCGATCGACAATTACTCTTTTGCTATGTCTGTGCGTCCCTCTCTACGCGCAACAAAGCGGTCACAAGATGGAGATGAGTACGGCGGATAAGCCGGCTACCCTGGTTGCCGGGATGGGCTCGCTTCATCATCCCGTCTCGACTAAGAATCCCGAAGCCCAGAAGTTCTTTAATCAAGGCTTGAGCTACATCTATGGCTTCAATCACGATGAGGCGATTCGCTCCTTCAAACGGGCACTCGAACTCGACCCCAACCTGGCCATGGCCCATTGGGGCATAGCCTTAGCGCTTGGTCCAAATATCAATCTCGACGTCGATCCGGACCGAGAAAAAGCGGCTTACGACGCAGTGCAAAGAGCGCTCGCCCTGGCTGCGAAAGCGCCCGAGAACGAACGCGCCTACATCGACGCACTCGCCAGGAGATATTCTGCCGATCCCAAAGCCGATCTGAAAAAACTGGCGGTCGATTACAAGAATGCGATGGGTGAACTCGTCAAACGCTATCCGGATGACCTCGATGCAGCCACGTTGTATGCGGAGTCGGCCATGGATCTCCGTCCGTGGCAATTGTGGAGCCTGGATGGAAAGCCCGCCGAAGGTACCGCAGAGATTGTCTCAGTGCTCGAGTCAGTATTGAGACGGAATCCCAACCATCCAGGCGCTATTCACTATTACATTCATGCGGTGGAAGCGTCGCCGAACCCGGAACGAGCGCTAATATATGCGCAAAATTTGCCGCGGTTGATGCCTGCTGCCGGCCACCTGGTCCATATGCCGGCGCACATCTTTCAGCGAGTCGGAGACTATGACAGCTCAGCGCGAGCTAATGAAGATGCTGCTGCGGCTGATCGTGCTTACTTGTTGACGCGGGGACCGGAAGGTTTTTACCCGGTCATGTACTACAGCCACAACCTGCACTTCATGTCGATCGCCTATAGCATGCAAGGTAGATTCAACGATTCAATCAAAGCTGCGAAGGCGCTGGAAGACAATGTTGGTCCACACATCAAAGCGATGCCCATGCTCGAGGGTTTCATGACTGTCTCTCCCTTGATGCTGGTGCGCTTCCATCGGTGGGAGGATATCGACAAATTGCCTGTGCCGGCCGAAAACATGATTGCGACCACGGCAGTCGTTCACTTTACACGCGGTGTTGCCGCCGCGAGTCGAGGTCGAGTCAATGAGGCTGAGGAACAGTTGGCGGCCTTTAGAACTACGGTCCAGCGCGTACCAGCAGACGCAGCTTTTGGCTTGAATCAAGCGAGCGCTGTACTCAAAGTCGCGGACAAAGTGTTGAGTGCGCGCATCGCAACCGCAAAAAATGACAATGAGACAGCGATCAAACTGTTGCAGGAAGCTGTCACTTTGGAAGATCAGCTTGCTTACGATGAGCCGCCTATCTGGTTCATGCCTGTACGTGAATCGTTGGGTGGCGTTTTGTTGCGGAGCGGAAAGTATACTGAAGCCGAACGAGTTTTCCGCGGCGACCTGGAGCGAAACAAGCGAAATGGCCGCTCGCTTTTTGGGCTGCTCGAAGCACTCAAGGCGCAGAAGAAGACCGAGGGTCTGAGTGCGGTCCAAAAGGAGTTTGCGGCGGCTTGGAAGAACGCCGACACGAAGCTGACTGTCGCTGACCTGTGAGGAGTGCGGTAAGCATTCCGCCGCTGGCCGGCCACCTGGTACCGGATCTCCTGTGCGATCCACGAAACTAACAAATCTAACCAGTCGTCCGGAACACGAGCTGTTGCTCTGTTGCCTGCACGCGTCTGTCAACGCTGAAACAGAAACGCGTTTGCGTGGACTGGTCGTAGCTGGTCCTGATTGGGAGTACCTGTTCCAGTTAGCGCGCCGCCATTCGGTTGTGCCGCTCATCTCCGCCAGGTTGACGCACTACGTCGCCGATCTAATCCCACCCGCGGAATTGCAGCGACTGAAGAAACACTATCAGGAAAACACTGCCCGCAACCTCGTCTTAACTGCTGAGCTGGTCCGCATCATCAAACTCCTCGCCAACTCCGGCATCGAAGTAGTGCCCTATAAAGGCCCGGCGCTAGCTTTGTTTGCTTACAATGACCTGGCGCTGCGCCGTTATGTTGACCTCGACGTCATGGTGCGTAAGAGTGACGTACTGCGCGCGCGAGATCTGCTGATTGCCGACGGTTATAACCAGACCAGGCAGCTAAGCCTGGACCAGCAGCAACGACTATTGCGGACCCAACACAACCTGCAGTTTTCTCGTTCCGGACACAAACTGATCGTTGAGTTGCACTGGGAGGTCGCTTCCCATTTGTTTGCTTCCTCAGTCCAGGCCGAAGAACTCTGGCAGAATCTGGCTACCATCGAGCTCAACGAGGTCGCTGTAAAAACGCTATCGGCCGAAGATCTCTTGTTCTCGCTCTGCGTGCATGGTTCACGTCACCTCTGGGAACGACTTTCATGGATCTGTGATATCGCCATGATCGTGGAACATCACCAGCTCGATTGGCCCAGGCTTTTACAACGAGCAGCAGATACTCATAACGAGCGAATGTTTCTGTTGGGCCTACACCTGGCAGCGCACTTACTGGAGGCGCGGCTACCAGCCTCCCTGGTTGCGAAAGCCAAAACTGACCCTAGCCTGGACGGGTTAGCGCTCGAGATTACTCAGCGTCTTTTCAACGGTACCGTTCATATCCCTGCTACGACTCGTGAGATCTTTAAATACAATTTGCGAGTACGCCAGGGGTTGGCTGCCCGGGCGCGTTACGGGTTGTTTATGTTGGCTCCGACCGACGGCGACTTCAGCGCGGTTTCTTTTCCGCCACGTCTCTGGTTTGCTTACTACCTATTGCGTCCATTTCGCATGCTGCTGAAGAATGGGAGTGCAGGCGGCCCGCCTGCTCCGTCAACCAGCAAATGAAATAGGCGAGCGAGGCCGGCTGCGCTCCCATTGCAATAAATTTGACTGATTTTTAGTGACGTGCTAGCGTTCACGGCAACTGGACGTGCTTGCGTTTCACTCCAATAGTTCACTGCGATAACTGGGTGGTCGAAAAACTCCAAGAGGTCCTGCCTCCTTCGGAAAGGTAAAAAGGTAATAAACTTTGAACGCCATCATCAATTCTGTTGCTCTTCGTGTGAAGTCTTTGGCGCTCGTCGTTTTCTTGATTGTGTTCAGTGCAGTAGCCTTTTCTCAAGAACCAACTAAGCCAGCCGAACCTAAGCCTGATGTCAAAATCCCGGAGACGAAAACCCCGGACTCCAAGCCGGCAGCAAAAGCGCCCTACACTCTGAGGGTCAGGTCCAAGCCAATTTTGAACATCTCGTTAAAGGCGGAGAAGGCGAAGTTGTCAGACATCGCCGCGGACTTGTCGCGGCGGCTCAAGATACCAGTTCAGGTTAACCCGGCTCTCGACAAGCAACTCGTCTCACTCGACTTTAGCGAGTTGACGCTTGAACCGGCGATGATCCTGATGGCGCCGCAAGTCTATATTGATTACGAGGTCCAAACCGGCGACGGAGAACCGCCTCGACCGCTGGGCATCTTCTTTTACGCGGCCAATCAAGCCGAACCACCGCCGAACGCCGTAGTCCCCGGTCGT
>DATFRK010000743.1:0-8795 GCA_035263325.1 Pyrinomonadaceae bacterium
TCGCGTCCCGGCTTTGCTCGAGGCGTGGTATCCCGGACAACAAGGAGGCACGGCACTGGCAGAAGTTCTGTTTGGAGACGTCAATCCGTCAGGGCGCTTGCCCGTCAGCTTTGAACGGCGCTGGGAAGACAATCCGGTCCATGACAACTATTATCCAGCACCGAGTACTCGGCGAATTGTTTACAAGGAAGGCGTGTTCGTTGGTTATCGTGGTTACGAGCACGCAGGGACAAAGCCGCTCTTCCCGTTCGGTGCCGGACTTTCCTATACGACTTTCAAGTACAGCAATCTCTCGATCAAACCAGGCGCCGCTGGTACTTACGAGGTCTCATTCGAAGTCAAGAACACCGGCTCACGTGAAGGCGCGGACGTGGCCCAGGTGTATGTTGGTCCACCTCAGGGTAAGGTCCCGCGTCCAGTTAAGGAGTTGAAGGGATTCTCGAAAGTTAGTCTCCGGCCGGGAGAAACGAAGCACGTCTCAGTAGTTCTCAACGCACGTTCACTCTCGTACTACGACGTTGAGGCCAAACAGTGGCGCGCCGACCCTGGCAGCTTTGACATCCTCGTCGGGCGTTCTTCCGAGCAGATCGAGTTGAAGGGGAAATTGGATCTGGCCACGGCTATTGCTATCAAGTGAGTGCTTTGTCCTTTGTGCTTGGACTGTGGGCTTGGGCTATTGCGAATTGTGAATGGGTTTGGTGCCGGAGGTCGGACTCGAACCGACATGAGCAGTGAAGCTCGCCAGATTTTGAGTCTGGTGCGTATACCAATTTCGCCACTCCGGCGCGTGTGGGGCAGACATGATAAGGCCTGTCACTTAACAGCGCAACCGGCTTTGGAGTGCGGGGACTTGTCACCGCTTTGTGATCACGCGTCGGCGAGATGATCGATCCCATAGCGGTGACAAGTCCCCGCACTCCAAAGCCACCACCGCCAGATGAGGATCGACTGGCTTGATCCAAGCGCCCCAAATTAGGTCCGCCTTTAGTTGGACCACCATAGATTAATTGTCTCCGTAATTCTTCCGAGCCTCCTGTCCCGGTGCTCTCAGTAATTCTTCGAGGGCTCGAGTTTCGTCATACTTTCGGACAAATCCCCGCCAAAAGCCCCGAAAATGCGTTCCAATGAGCCATCTAAACTGCTGATAGTACGCCACTTACCTTACAGTAAAAAGTTGTTTGCCACCGCCTTGGAAAATCTGTAGAATGCCTAAGCCTGTTTCCCGGGCGCGGCGTTTTTGACCCCGCACGATCCATCTCTCACCCAAGCTGCTTAGTTTTGCAGTAAACAATTTTTACCTCCCGTCTTTTTAGACTTCAGGAGACCAACATGCCAGCAGACGTGTCCCCCCGCATTCTCATCGTCGACGACGAATTCGAGATCACTGAGATCCTTTCAGACCTACTCAGTGATGAATACAGCTGTCTGAAAGCTGGATCAGCCGAGGAAGCTTTGGCGCGATTGAGCGAGAGTGAATTTGAGTTGGTGATTAGCGATATCACAATG
This sequence comes from Pyrinomonadaceae bacterium, assembly GCA_035263325.1. Taxonomy (GTDB): domain Bacteria; phylum Acidobacteriota; class Blastocatellia; order Pyrinomonadales; family Pyrinomonadaceae; genus PSRF01. The sequence goes on from DATFRK010000743.1 coordinate 1,507, forward strand.
CCGGGAATGAGCGGCCTCGACATGATCCCGCACGTTAAGGCGATCGCACCCAACACGGTGGTGGTGATGATCAGTGGCATGCAAACAGTCGAAAGTGCTATTGGCGCCCTGAGATTGGGCGCTTTTGATTATCTGATGAAGCCGTTTGACCTGCGCCAGGTGGAAGCAGTGGTCAAGCGGGCCCTGGAACATCATGAGCTGATCGTGGCGAAGCAGCGTTATGAGAATCACCTCGAAGAGCTGGTGGAACAGCGCACCGAAGAGCTTGACCATGCGCTCGACTCGCTGGAAGACGCCTATCGCGCAACCTTGCGAGCGTTGACTACAGCGTTGGAAACGCGAGACTCCGAAACTCACGGACACTCTGAGCGAGTGGTCAGTTACAGCTTGCGCCTGGGACTCGAATATGGATTGAACGTGGAAGAGATGAAGTCGTTGGAGTTTGGCTCGCTCTTGCACGACATCGGCAAGATTGGTGTACCGGATTCAATCCTGCGCAAACCCGGTAAGCTGACGGATGAAGAGTGGATCCGCATGCGGGAACACCCACTGCACGGCCAGCAGATCTTGAAGGGCATCGAATTTCTGAAAGGCGCCGCGCGAGTAGTGGCGCAACACCATGAAAAATGGGATGCCAGTGGCTATCCGCTGGGCTTGAGAGGTGACGAAATTGACGTCTGCGCTCGCATCTTCGCTGTTGCGGATGCGTTTGACGCGATTACGAGTGATCGCGTGTACCGGCGCGGCAAGTCATACGAGGCCGCTGCGAAGGAACTGGATGAGTGGGCTGGACGCCAATTCGATCCCCACGTGGTCAAAGCTTTTCATCGAGTGCCCAAGGAGGATTGGGAGGAGCTGCACCGCCAGTCATTGCTCCCAAAGCCTGAAGAGTTCGATGTGCGACGCCTGTATGAGGTGATGGAAGCGCAGCTGGAAGTAGCAGTTGGTTAGTTCTACCTATTGTTCTCGCGTGGGTACGACGTAGCCGCGCCGGGAATGCAAACTCAATCCCACCCGCCGCGCAGTAACTTCAACTTTGCGATATTCACCCTGGGGCGCTTCGGCCAACGGACGTTTCGGCCGGTAAGTCACCACGTACTCCGCGCCAATTGCGCGGGCCACTTCGCTAGCCTTGGCGACCATTTCTTCGCTGTTCAACGGCAACAAAAACTTTCCCCCGGTTTCATCGGCCACATTAGCCAACACGGGCTCGCTTTTCTTTACCTCAGCTTCGTAGGCCTTCCGCTGCCGTCTCATGGCCGGGTCAAATCTTATTGAGATTCCGTAAGAAGGTGAACGAGTTGTGCCTGGAGGCAGGGTTGGATCTGTCTGGGTAATTGGACCAGCGGGGCCCATGCTCGGCGAAACAGCGGTCGTTTTGTTCTCACTCTTCTGTTGCACAAACTCGGTGTAGCTAATTACGTGGACCGTGGCGCGGACGGCGATCAATTTTTTCATTGCTTCCGCTCGATCCGTCTTGCCACCGGGAGAATCAACTCCGTCTGTAATCAGCACTACGTGCCGGCTACCCTCGGGTCGATCCTTTAACTGCTGACTGGCAGTCACCAGTGCGTCAGAAAAACGCGAGCGCTTGCTTGATAGCAACTTCGTCTTCAGGGCCTTTAATACAGCTCCCTTATCCTTGGTCCAAGGTTGAATAACCTGGGCTGAGTTACCTGACTGGATGATCGATATCCACGAACCCTCTGGCAGTCGTTGCACGAGATCCATGGCCGTTTGCTTGGTCAAACTGGTGCTCTTCGAAACGCCACCCACGCCGCTCAGTTCACCGCCAGTATCGAGCACGAACAGCACATTGGCGGGGATGTGGCGGATGCTTTTTACTTGCTGTGCCACTCCATCCTCGAGCACCAGGACGTCGTCAGGCTCCAGGGTTGGGTCGTAGTGACCGTAAGCATCAAGTGCGGTAACGGGGAGCCGGACCTCCTCAGTAAAAACTCGTACCGGGGGTTCTTGATCACTAGCTTGCGGTGTTGGGCTGGGAGTTGGCGAAGCTGAAGCTTTAGGGGTTGGCTGTTGGGCGCGAAGCAGGCCAGAAGTGGCGCATAAGGCCAATAAAACCAGCAGGATTTGACGAAAAACTATCACGTGTTGAGAACTACCTTGCAGTCGTTTTTGAGATCGCAGATTGGATGCCTTTGTGGACGGCGAGTTGCCTCAAGCGAGCTCTTCAAACCGTCTTGCGGGCCTGCGCCTGGACTGCCGTGATGGCGATTGCGTCCACGATATCTTCCGCTTTACAGCCGCGTGACAAATCATTAGCGGGCTTATCAAGTCCCTGGAGAATCGGGCCAATTGCGGTGGCCCCGGCCAGTCGTTCGGTGAGTTTGTAACCGATATTTCCTGCCTGAAGATCGGGGAAGATCAGGACGTTCGCGCGCCCTCCCACGGCGGAACCAGGCGCCTTTGATTGGGCGACTGCCGGGACCAGCGCCGCGTCGACCTGGAGTTCACCATCGACTTGCAATTCGGGCGCGCGCGCCTTCACTGTTCGTGTCGCTTCCACTACCTTGTCGATCAATTTATGTTGGGCGCTTCCTTTTGTCGAAAAAGAAAGCAGGGCCACTCGCGGTTCTGTGCCCAACAAAGCGCGACAGGAGTCGGCTGAAGCGAGGGCAATCTCAGCCAGTTCAGCCGCACTGGGATCGATCACCACACCACAGTCAGCAAATACCAGGGCGCCATCGTGTCCATATTCACTATTGCGCAAGGCCATCAGAAAGAAGCTGGAGACGAGTTTGAAACCGGCGCGCACCCCGATGCAGTGTAGAGCGGCGCGCACCGTGTGGGCAGTGGTGTTGGTTGCTCCCGCGACTGATCCGTCCGCCAACCCCGAGCGCACCATCAAGTTACCGTAGTAGAGTGGATCGGAAACAAGCGTTCGCGCTTCATCGGCCATCACGCCCTTCGCTTTTCTCAGGTCGTGAAACAGGTTGACCATCTTGTCGAAATCGTTAGCGCGACGATGATCAATTACGGCCACGCCTCCGAGATCCAGGCCCTGGTGTCTGGCCGTCGCGCGGATCGACTCCTCATCACCCAAAACGGTGAGGCGCGCAATTCGCTGACGTGACGCTTGTGACGCGGCCACAATGGTCCGTGGATCGCTGCCTTCCGGTAGCACAATGTGTTGCAAGTTCGCGGCGGCGCGTTGGCGAATTCGTTCAAGAATGTCCATCGACAATTTTGTAAACCGAGACGAGCAAAGTATGTTTTGGAGAACGGGAGTCTAGCGAAGTCCCAGGTGGAGAACAAGTCTTTCAGGCTCGAGCCGAGTCATGTTACGTTAAGCTGCAATTCTGCAAAGCCATTCAAAATCGTTTAGGTGGGAGCCGACGCATGTCAGCACGCAAGCTACAAAGCCGCATGAAGAACCTGTTGTTATTCGTTCCCAACATGGTGCTGCTTAGTGGCCGCTTAATGATTGATCCCCGGGTACCAGCGAGGGAACGACTGTTGGTGGCGGGAGCGATAGTCTATGCCATCATGCCGATGGATTTGATCCCGGACATGTTGCCATTTGTGGGACAGATCGATGACGCGTATTTGATTGCCCTGACGCTATTAAGATTGATGACCATAACGGATCCGGCAATTGTCAGGGAACACTGGCGTGGTGGTGGCGATGTGGTTGAGTTGATTGGTTCGACCGCGATAGTTGCAGCCAAGCTACTGCCCAAGCGGATCCGGCGCGTGTTGACGTCGAGAGTTGAGTCGCCGGGAGGTGGTCTCAGCAGTAAGAGTCCGCTGTTAGTTGAGCGTCCGGTTGCGGAATCGAAGACGGACGCCTCCGGGTCAAGACCCTCATAGGTTTGTGCTTCGTACTGGGTGCTTTGTACTTCGTACTTTGCTCACGCAGTACAAGCAGTACAGGTCGCTACCGCTCCCCGTACTGCGTGGCGGTGTCCCTTAAGTCTAAAACTCGATACTAAAACCAAGCACAAAGATCGAAGCACCAAGTACAAAGCACAAGTCCCTTACGCGGCCAGGCTCCAATCGATCATATCCTCAGAGGCGGTGGCAAGTTGATCGACCATACCCCGATTGCTTGTCTTAACGGCAAAGTATCGTAGTTGTCCCGCTACACTCTTCACCGACTGATCCTTTACAAACGCGACGAAGGCACAATTAAAAGTTGAAGACTGGGCGATGACAAATCGTTCGCGCGCCAGGCGTAGATCGGCCCGCAAACTTATCACGCGCACGTTCGGATGTCGCGGAGGTTGCCAATCTGGTTGGCCAAATAGATATAGTGATTCAGACACATCAGCGATGCGCAGGTAGCGATCAATGATTGGCTGGAGCGCAGACAGTTGTTCGAAGCCCGCGTAGACTCTGCCCCCACGATTGGTTCGAAGCAAAAGGGCATTCTCAATCATCAGCGAAGCGTACTCGGCGGACGCAGTTGTGGTGCTACAGATGAAGGTTTCGCGTTCGTCGAAATCGCGACGAGTAATGCAGGCAAGTTTGCCGAGATTTTCTGCCGGCAGCGCGGCAGCGAGGTCGAGGGCTTGTTCGAAAATCGAGAAGTCTTTCACTACGGGGGAGCCTCCTAGGCTACTGGGGATCTTGATGTACCGTAGTTACTCTGCGAGAGAGTTACGAAAACTTCTTTTAAGTGTTATGGCGTGTTTTTCTTTGCCTGGACAGATCGCAGTGCCGCAAGGATCTTCTCGTGAATGCCGCCAAAACCACCATTTGACATGATTGCTACCACATCTCCTTCCCGCAGTTGGGGCAATAGATGTGTCACAATCTGGTCGGCGTCGGGAAGAGCCAGGGCCGGCTTGCCTTGTTGTGAAATTCCTTCAATCAATTCAGTAGTGTTGAGAGCCTTTCCCTTTTCTGCAACTTTTTGACTGTCAAACACTGCCGCAATAACAACGTAATCCGCGGGCGTGAAGGCGTGGACGTAGTCATCCTGGAAAACTGCCAATCGAGACGACCATGAACGTGGCTCAAAGACAGCGATCAAACGGCGATTTTCATATTTTGTGCGCAACGCCCGCAAAGTTTCTCGGACTGCGGTGGGATGATGGGCGAAATCATCAACTACCAACACCCCTCGCTCTTCGCCGCGCACTTCCGCACGCCGCTTCACATTTTTGAAGCTGGACAAAGCTGCCGCAATCCTATCGACTGCTATGCCCCAGGCGTCGGCAGCGATGATCACTGCCAGGCAGTTCAGCAGATTAAACTCACCGAGCAACGGAGTTTGAAATTCACCCCAGGGTTGACCATCACGCATGACCGTAAAACGCGAGTTGCCACCAGTGAAGTCGGCCTTGGTAACTTGCCAACGAGCTTCTGGGGTAAACCCAAATGTTTCTACCTGCGTGAACAACTTCGGCCCGAACGATTCCACCACTGAGCGCACATTAGGACTGTCCCAACCAACGATCAAACGACCATTGCCCGGCACCAGGTTCATGAAGCGACGAAACGCCAATTTAACTGCGTTGAGATCGGCGTAGATGTCGGCGTGGTCAAATTCGATGTTGTTGACGATCGCGAGTTCAGGCAAATAGTGCATGAACTTCGGACCCTTATCGAAGTACGCGGTATCGTATTCGTCGCCTTCAATAATTGCGTAGTCACTATCAGTCACGCGGAAGCTGGCGCCAAAGTTTTGCGCCACGCCACCGATCAGAAAAGTGGGGTTTAGTCCGCCCTGGTCCATCACCCAGGCGGCAATGCTGGTAGTAGTGGTCTTGCCGTGGGTGCCGGCTACAACCAGTGAATGACGACCGCGGAAGAACTCTTCTTTTACGACTTCGGCCTGCGAACGATAAAAAAGTTTGCGCTTGAGGGTTTCTTCCACTTCCGGGTTGCCCCGCGGGATCGCGTTACCCACGATCACGCAGTCGGGTGCCGGTGTCAGGTGTTCCGTGCGGTAACCCTGCTGCACCGCTATGCCCAACGACTCGAGCATCGTCGACATAGGCGGATAAACGTTCTCGTCGGATCCGGTTACATGATGTCCGCGGGCCTGGAGCATTCCGGCGAGCGAGGCCATCGCAGTCCCACAAATGCCGATCAGGTGATAGTGCATGTTTCTTAGTGTTGAGCGGCCTCCAGGTCGGTTTGGACCATCTCTTTGATCATCTCCGCGAAGGAATAGTCGGGTTGCCAATTCAGATCGCGTCGCGCGTTGCTGGCATCACCGATCAATAGGTCGACCTCCGCCGGACGCAGGAATCTTTCATCTACCTCGACGTACTTCTGGTAGTCGAGATCTACTTCGCCGAAGGCTCGCTGGCAGAGTTCTCGCACGGTGTGCGTCTTGCCGGTCGCTACCACGTAATCGGTAGGCGTCTCTTGCTGCAGCATTCGGTGCATGGCCCGCACATAATCCTTGGCGTGGCCCCAGTCTCTTTGCGCTTCAAGATTACCCAGCAGTAGTTTGTCGGTTTGACCTTGCTTGATCTTAGCCACGGTTGAGGTGACCTTGCGGGTTACAAACTCAAAACCACGGCGCGGACTCTCGTGGTTGAAGAGGATACCACTCACAGCGAACATGCCGTAGGCTTCACGATAGTTCCGGGTTAACTCAAACCCGGCAACTTTGCTAATGCCGTAAGGAGACCGAGGATGAAATCTCGTCGTCTCCTTCTGGGGGGTTTCCTCGACCTTTCCAAACATCTCACTCGAGCCGGCGAAGTAGAAACGACAATTAGGTAATACCTCGCGCAGCGCCGCCAGCACATAGTGAGTGCCATTAATGTTTGTGTTCATCGTTGAAAAGCCATCGCGAAAACTTTCGGCGACAAAGCTCTGCGCCGCCAGGTGATAGCACTCATCAAAGTCGTGCTGGCTCACGACGTGAAATATGGAGGGATAGCTTTCCAGGCTCGCTGGGTGCAGCGTTATCTTATCTAACAAGTGTGCAATCCGGGTGAAGCGACGATGAGGATCTTCCAGGGCTACCCGCCGCACGATCCCATGAACTTCATAGCCCAGGCCCAAGAGAAGTTCCGACAGATAACTTCCGTCCTGCCCGGTTATTCCAGTGATTAAAGCTTTCTTGGCATTCTTGTTCATCATCCTATCGCGCGGTGGTTTTGTCCGGTTCCAATACCGCAGCCCAGGCGCTAGCCCTTCCTCCTTTCGGCCCTTGACACTTCTAAATGATCGATCTCCTGCACCTGATACTCAGTGGTCCAGTTCAGAATTGGACGAACTATTCCTGCATAAGGCCCAAGGTAGTCACCTCTGGCGGAATCTCCGTCCATAGTGTCAATAACCCGAAAAGCCACCGAATCTCGTTC
>DATFRK010000744.1:0-4427 GCA_035263325.1 Pyrinomonadaceae bacterium
CAAGGTGTTGGCGCGAAAGGTCACCAGCGGTGAGTTTAGATCCGACCTGCAAGTAAAGAATCTTAGTTACAAAGTCAATCTCGATCCGGCCAGCCACGCCCATGACTTGGCCCATATTTCGTGGCTGAGTGGTGATAATGGCTTCCTGATGCTAGGCGACCTATTGCCGCAATTTCTCGGTGCACAGAAGTTAGAAGATCAAAAAGTACAGATTGAATTGGATCTTCCCGCTGGCTGGACGTCGGTCTCCGCTGCTATCTCAAACTCACCCAACCTTTATGAGACACAAGAGCCTGAGAGTACGGTGATCCTGGTCGGTCGTGATGTACGGAGCAAATTCAGGAAGGTCGAAGGTGCCGAGTTGGGAATCGCTACAACCGGAGCGTTGCCATTCAAGGAGTCTGATGCGCTAGCAGTGGCTGCTCGAGTCGTTCAGCGGTACGTGGGCCTGACTCACCACCGTCTACAAGGTAGGTCTGTTGTGCTGATAGGGGCGTTTCCTTTCGCTCAGACTGCGCAATGGCAGGCCGAGACACGCGGAGCCAGCACTATTCTGATTTTGAACCCAAAGGCAAGGCAAAAAGGCTGGAGCGGGCAACTGGGCGTGATTTTCACCCATGAGCTGCTGCACTTTTGGGTTCCCAACTCATTGCGGTTAACAGGAGACTACGACTGGTTTTTTGAAGGTTTCACTCTGTACCAGGCCCTGTTAACCGCTCTCGATCTCAAGTTAATAACATTTCAGGAATACCTGGCCACCTTGTCGCGGGTTTACGACTCATATCTGTCGCACTCAGACGATCTATCATTACTTGAGGCGTCGGAGCGTCGTTGGACTGGTAGCGCTTCCTTCGTTTACGACAAAGGAATGCTGGTGGCTTTCTTGTACGACCTGATCACCAGGCAGGAATCGAAGGGAAAATCCGGCCTCGCTGACCGTTATCCGGCACTCTTTACCTCTCCGGCTGAGGCATCAAACGCAAATGACGCTATAATAGGGCTCCTGGGTTCGTCTCCGGCTACTCAAGGGTTCATCAAGTCTTATATTGAGGGTAGACAGCCGATTTCGCTTGAACAGCTCTTACCAACCTACGGTCTCCAGCTTGACTCGCGAGGGTCAAATTCGCACCTCTTTGTTAACAAGGAATTGACTGCTGAGCAGAAGGAGGTTTTGCGTTCGCTCGGTTACAAGCGCTGAAGAGCATAAGCTTAAGTTAGGACTAATTAATGCACGTAATAAAACTCATCACTATATTTTCTCTGTCTCTCCTGATTGTTGGCTGCACGACTTTCGCCAAGAGAAGTTCCAGCGGAGTGGTGGTGGCGCGCCGGGCGCAGATTCGTAGTTCCACCGCAGTGGTGGCCGCCGATCTCTTGCAGGTCAATCGTGGCGACCAGGTGGAGATCCTGGACTCGGTTGATGTTCCCGACCCGAACGACCTCTCCAAAAAGGAGCGTTGGTTGCGGGTGCGCGGTAACGACGAAGACGCGACCGAGGGCTGGATCGAGTCACGCAACGTAATGCCGGAAGACGTGCTTCAGGCAGCGAAAAAACTTGCCGCTGAAGACGCGGATATTCCTCCGCAAGGCTCTGGTCAATTGCGAGCGAGTTCGAACCTGCGACTGACACCCGACCGTAGCGGCAACGAGAACATCATGATGCGGATGGACAGTGGGTCGAGTTTTGACATCATCGGCTGGAAGCGCGTTCCCAAGCCGAAGTCGTCGGAAGCGATTGAGAGCGATATCGCACCCAAAGCGGGCAGTGCCCAACCCGGCAATGCCAAGACAGCCAAGCAGGGCGACGAAGACAATGAACCGGAAGAGACGAACGAACTCTGGTACAAGGTGCGACTGTCGGTCGCTAATTCACCTGCGCCGGCCGGCTGGATTTATGGCAAACAGGTTGAGTTGACGGTTCCCAGCGACATCATCTTTTATCGCACCGGTAGAGAGTTTGTGGCCTGGCAGCGTCTTGACGGTGAGGCGAAAGATGCCGCTGCGACCACCGATAAGGACCAAGCTAAAGAAGCCAAACCAGGGAGTTGGTTGATTCTGGAGAAAAGCAGCTCGAATCAGCCACACACTGTAGATGAACCCGACTTTGATCGGATCTATGTCCTGGGTTACGACAAACGCAACCAGGAACATTACACGGCTTACCGCAGTCCTGACCTGAAGGGCTATCTACCGGCCAAGGTAGAAGGTCATGGAGAGAGCAAGATGTTTACTCTCCGTCTCCAGGAGGATAGTGGTCAACCGGTCAAGGAAATGCAGTACAACCTTTATAAGGATGCGCGAGGCGTATTGAAGGTCTCGGCGCCTACTGCTGCCAAAGAAAGACGCAAGAAATAGGGTTCAGGAATATGCGTCCCTTCGTCGTAGGCGTTGGCGGGTTCACTTCGAACGTGGGTAAAACCACGGTCATGTGCGAACTACTCCGCGCCTTTCCCCATTGGGAGGCAATAAAAACCACGCGAGGCCACTATCGGTCCTGCGGGAAGGAAGCGGGCGCCTGTTGTGTGAGTCACTTACTTTCCGACAGACCGTTACTAAAGTCGGGCCGGGCTGAGACATATGAGCCAGGCAAGGATACGGGGCGCTACTGGGATGCCGGAGCGCAAAATGTGCACTGGCTAATAACCACCGAAGAACAGGTGGGAGCGGGAATTAACGAGGCGTTAACCCGCGTCAGGGCTGAAGGAGTGTTTGTTGAAGGCAACAGCTTCTCGCGTTTTGTAGCGCCTGACTATTTTGTGATGGTCAGACGTGGTGACAGTGAAAAGATCAAAGCGTCAGCGCGGCACAGTTTGGAGAAAGCCTCGGCAATCTTTATTTCGGGCGCGGATTCGCTCAATCCCGCCGGCCGCTATTTAGGAAGTGCAACCCCCATTTTTACGCGTACGGGCTTTAACGATTTGATTGTTCATTTGCGTAGCGTTCTGGAAGCGTCTTTTTCCCCCTCTTACTAATTCCTTCTTCGCTGGTCCTTGGTCCATGCAGTCACTGGAAGTCTTGTTAACGGAATGCGCGCGCCTTCACGGTCACATGTGTGCCGGGCAAGTACTCGGGGCTCGGATGGCAACGTTAGGATGTCAGCGCATCGGAATTGACGATCCTCGAGGTGTTGATCGAAAGAAGTTGATTGTCTGGGTTGAGATTGACCGTTGTATGGCTGACGCAGTGAGTGCGGTTACAGGGGCGCGTCTGGGCCAACGCAGCCTGAAGTACATGGACTACGGTAAAGTGGCGGCGACATTTCTTAATCTTGAGACGGGGAATGCAGTGCGCGTAGTTGCGCTTGAGTCTTCACGAGCGCTGGCGGATCAACGCTTTCCGGAAATTGACAGCAAGAAGGAGCGTCAATTTTGTTTTTACAAGGACGCTCCTGACGCTGATCTTTTTCGCGTCGAAACTGTGACCGCGCGTCTCACTGAAAATGATTTGCCGGGCCACCCGCGATCTCGGGTGATCTGCTCGCTGTGCGGTGAAGGGATTAATGATGGTCGTGAGGTGATCGACGTTGAGGGCAGGGTTAGTTGTCAGCCTTGTGCTCACGGTAGTTATTATTCCATGCAGTAAATTGGGCGCCGACGACCTGGTCCCTCAGTATCCACCGGTGGCTATTCTTCGCTCGGACCAGGTATGTGGAACAGTGAAGTACGAGGCAACCAGAAGCCGAACTGAGCATCCAATGCCTCGCGCCGAGAAACGGTGGAAGCAACTTTTTGTGCTGGGCTTATTGACAAGTCGTAGAATCTCCTTATAATGCGCTTTCCTCTTTTGTAGAGGGATGGCGGGGAGCTAAACCGAGGCATCATCACTCAAGTGCCGCTTTTCTCCGAAGAAGTTCGCCAGGAGAGCGCGGTGCTTTTTGTTCTCCAAAAATAACATTCGGAGAATGGGTTTGGTCGCTTGACAGGGTTGGACGGGTTAGTTAATATCCCCGTTTGCTTGGGGCGAGTTTAGTTCGTCTGTAAGGCAATCCAAAGACAATTTGGAATCGATGTTTGAAAACTAGATAGAGCGTGTCCGTTTCAATAACTTTGAGAGTCAAAACGTGAACGATAAAGTTCGCGTCTAAAACTCGAAAGAGTCATTATCGAAACTGAATACGAAAGTAACCAGTATCTGATGATGTTGCTAGAGAACAAATTCTTAACGAGAGTTTGATCCTGGCTCAGAATCAACGCTGGCGGCGTGCCTCAGACATGCAAGTCGAACGCGAAAGCGCCCTTCGGGGTGCAAGTAGAGTGGCGCACGGGTGAGTAACACGTAGGTAATCTACCTTCGGATGGGGAATAACAACCGGAAACGGTTGCTAATACCGCATAATGCAGCGGCACCTAATGGTGACAGTTGTTAAAGCGGGGGATCGTAAGACCTCGCGTCTGAAGAGGAGCCTGCGGCGGATTAGCTAGTTGGTA
>DATFRK010000745.1:0-6740 GCA_035263325.1 Pyrinomonadaceae bacterium
TCCATTAATTTTGGCGACAGTGCCTTGCCCTTTTCATAAGGAGCGAGCAGTCCTTCAGCAATGAGAAAGTCTTGCCGATCGCGTAACGATCCGAGGCTGACACGACCTTGAATGATTTCGCCGGTGCGGGGATCAACTAACGAGTTGCCGTAGGACCAACCTCTCGTTGAGCGATGGACCCACTGAATCACGTTGTAACGGACATCCATTGGATCAACGTTTGGGGGCATTACTTCAACGCGAAATGCGTCCTTGTAACCGATGGCTTCGAAGGCTTGATTCCACCAACGCGCGCCCTCTACCAGGGCCGAGCGCACCGGTTCTGGCGCGCCTCGGTCAACGTAATAGACGATCGGCTGTACCGGTTCACTGACCGCCGCACTTGGATCTTTCTTTTCGAGCCGGTGTCGAGCGATAAACCGCTTCGTGATTGGCTCTTCGATGGGCGTCGCAAAATCCATGTAGTTGATGCCAAAAAAACTGGCTCGCGGATCGAACACCCGCGGTTTGAATCCAGCCGGCGGCAATTGGACCAGCGAATGTCGTTCGCGCACAGTAATCGCTTCGGGTACCGGTACAACTTGCCGGACAAATTGACCGGTTGGTTCACCGGTGAAGGTCAAGGTAGTTTCGACTTCAGTGTTCTGGGGAAAGTTCTTCGTATTCGGCAAATAGAACGCACTGCGGGTTGGATCCAGGCGATAGTTACCTTGCTGGTTTCGCTGTAAGGTAGCGGGAATCTGGTGCACGTCGCGCAGAAAGAAGTTGGTCGCGTCCACCAGGACGTGGCCACCTTCTTCGGCCGCCACCTCAAACCCCCAAATCGTCGATTCCGCAAACGCATCCTTCACAGCCTGTCGTTCATCCGCATTGTTGCTCGTAGCGCGAAAGGAGTAGTTGGGTGCTACCAGCAGCACGCGTGGGCCACTGCGATCAAAGCGGACGATATCGCTGGAACCGAGTTGTCCGCGATCAAGACCAATATCGTTTGAGCCGATACCGGCAGGGAGTGATTCGACGTAAAGAAACTCGGTGTTCCACTTGTCAATTTCCAGCCACATCTTGCCGGCTTTGGCGTCCCAGTAGAGAGGAAAATAACCAGGAAACTTCTCCATCCCACTCACCTTCTCGGCGATGGTTGGTATTTTAGTCGTGTCACTTTGCCGCGGTTGTGCCTGCATGATTGCGACGCACAGCAATCCAAACAGTGACAAGGCAAAAAGACGTCTCATAGGTATCTCCCTCTCCCCACACACCATGATTGCCAATTGCCGATTGCCAATTTGCGCTGTCGGTAACACCAATCAAAAATCGGCAATCGGCAATCAACAATCCCTAGGGTTTCCACTCCGGAACTCGGCCCGGAGTCCACGGCGCACCGCCAGCTTCCAACTGCTTCTCTAACTTCGAAAGATCTACTTCGATCAGCTGCTTCAGCTGCGAAAGTACACCTTCAAAATCCTGGGCCGCCGCCGTGTACTGATTGATCTGGGTTGAAGTAGGTCGTGCGCTAGAGGTGCGTTGGGAACCGACTACATAACCTACGCGTTCATTAATCGAAGGCGCCGTATTCATGTTCCGTTGCCGTGCCACCGTGTCACCTGAGAGGGACCGCAAGATCTCGTTGGTGCGTTTGTCGAGACTGCTGGCATCATCCTGAAGCGAATGTGGCAGTGAAGGCGTTTCCAGGATCGCTCGCTTGATTGCAGCCAATCGTGGCTTTAACGCATTGGCTGCGGCAATCGCGCCACTGACCGCACGCTGGAGACGCACGGCTTTCTGCTGGAATTCAACCAATGTCTTCCGATCGGCTGACGACATGTTTTCCTGACCCTCTACCACCACCTGAAATTCCTGCGGCTGGCCCAGCGGAGTGATCGCACCGTCAACCCGTTTGGCAATTGACACTTTGTAATTGCCGGGCATCACCAGTGGTCCAGACGGTGGTTCGAAATCCGGATCCGCATCCGGCGGTGGCGGTCCGGGCAGATTCGCCGCCGGGTAACGCAGGTCCCAGGTGACCCGTTGGATTCCCGCAGCCACCGGACCAGTGAGACGACGGACCACCCGGTCTTCCGCATCGGTGACCGTTACAATGACTGCCGGCGCGTCCTCTTCTTCTTCAGCACGTAATTCAGCCTGACTGGGCCAGCCGACTGGTTGGCCTTTCTTGTCGGCTTCCTTCTCGGCTTCCTGTCGTTTTTCTTTGCGGGTCTTTAACCCCTCCTTCAAGTAATAGGTAACGGCAGCCCCAAACGGTGGGTTCTCGGCCGTAAAAAATCTTTCGCCTTGAAAACTCTTGCCACGACCTCCTAACGGCTGCGACTGGATGTACATCAACGCCTCTTTAACCGGAAACAGGATGGCGTCCTGCTTTAGTGCTTCAGGCTTGATCGAACGCAGCGGGGTGTAATTGTCGAGGATGTAAATCCCCCGGCCGAAGGTACCAAGAACCAGGTCGTTCTCGCGTCTTTGAATGTTGATATCGCGCACCGCGATGGTTGGCAGGCCACCTTTCAATTGAATCCATTTCTGACCACCGTCCACCGTGAAAAAGAGGCCAAACTCCGTGCCGGCAAATAGCAGCTGCGGGTTGACATGATCTTCGGCCAATGCGAGTACTGGGCCATTTTTGGGCAGATTGCTACTGAGCGATACCCAGGTGCGACCGGCGTCGGTGGTCTTCAATAAGTAAGGCTTGAAGTCGTTGTTCTGATGATTATCAAATGAGGCGTAGGCAGTGTTCGCGTCGCTGTTTGAAGCAATGATGCGACTGACGTAGGCCATCTCACCAACGCCGGGAAACTTATCGACTTTGCGCCAGTTCTTCCCCCCGTCTTCCGTGATCTGAATCAGACCATCGTCAGTGCCAACGTAAATCAACCCGTCCTTTTTTGGTGATTCGGCCAGGGCGGAAGCGTTACCAAAGAATGCGGTGGAGGCGTTCTTTGCCACCGCATCAATCCCCCAGACTTTTCCCATCACCGGGAGCTTATCGCGATCCAGGGCGCGAGAAAGTTGGCCGCTGATCACTGACCAACTATCGCCGCGATCGTCGCTGCGAAATAGTTTGTCGGCCGCGAAGTACAGACGAGTGTGCGAGTGGGGACTGATGATGAACGGCGAGTCCCAGTTCCAGCGCAGTGGATCTTCACCCCGACCTACCTGTGGTTGGATTCCTATTCGCTCACCAGTGCGCTTGTCGAAACGAGCCAACGATCCGTTCTGCAACTCCGCATAGATAGTGTCGGGATCCTCAGGATCAACCTGGGAACGAAAACCGTCGCCACCATTTGTGACAAACCAGTCGCCATTCGTAATGCCAGAAGCACTGCGCGTACGAGAAGGACCACCAAAACTGAAGTTGTCCTGGGCTCCGCCATACACGTAGTAGAAAGGTTTTGAGTTGTCGGTCGTGACATCGTAGAACTGCGTGACAGGAAGGTTCTGTTTGAAGTCCCAGTTCGAGCCGCGATCATAGCTTTCGTAAAGACCGCCATCACAACCTACCAGGTAGTGATCGTTGTTGTTCGGATCGATCCAGATATCGTGATTGTCAACGTGTTTTGATTTCTCGCCCAGGCGACGGATAGTGCGACCACCATCATCAGAAACCATCAGGAACACGTTCATCACATAGATGCGATCGACATCCTTTGGATCGGCAACGATGCGCGCGTAGTACATCGCCGTGGTCTCGTACTCGTTGCGTCGTTCCCAGCTGCCGCCTTTGTCGGCGGAACGAAAGATGCCGCCCTTGCGGTCGGCTGCTTCTACGGTTGCGTAGACTACATTTGGATCTACCGGGGAGATCGCCAGGCCAATGCGACCCAGGTCTGTGGTTGGTAATCCAGCCCGCAGCTTGTTCCAGGTGGCCCCGGCATCGGTCGACTTGTAGATAGCACTCTCTGGTCCACCATTGATTAAAGTCCACATGTGACGACGCCGTTGGTAGGAAGCCGCGTACAGAGTATTCGGATCAGTTGGATCGATGACGATCTCAGTGACGCCGGTGTTCTCGCTGATCTGCAGAATGTTTTTCCAGGTCTTGCCGCCATCGGTGGTTTTGAACAGCCCGCGTTCACCACCGGATCCCCACAGCGGACCTTGCGCAGCGACATAGACGATATTGGAGTCTTTGGGATCAACCGCGATTCGTCCGATATGCTCGGAGGTCTTCAGACCAACGTTCTTCCAACTTCGGCCACCATCCTCCGACTTATAAACACCATTGCCATACGAGACGCTGCGCTGACTGTTGTTCTCGCCCGTGCCCACCCAAACTGTCAGCGGATTCTTTGGATCGAGGACAATCGCGCCAATCGAATACGCGCCTTCGTTATCAAACACCGGGGTCCAGGTGATGCCGGCGTTGACAGTTTTCCAGACACCCCCGGAGGCGACGGCAACAAAGTAATGGGAGGGATTGGCCGGATCGACCGCGACGGTATTGACGCGACCGGAGGTAAACGCCGGACCGATGGAGCGAAAACGCAGGCCGTTGAAAGTAGGCGTGGACATTGGATCCCTGGGCCTGGCTTCTTCCTCCGGTTTCTTCTCCTCAGGCTTCTTAACTTCATCGGGAGAACTTTGCGGCGAGGGTTGCGGTTTGGCCGGTGTCGCTTCCTGCCTTGGCGCCTGAGCTTCGGGTTTCTTTTCCTGGCCCGCGCTAACACCTAATGCTATCGGCGATAGGAACAGCGCGCTGAGCAGCATTATTGGTAATGATGACAAACTTCTATAGACGGACGTATACATGGTTAGTTCCTCTTTAGCTCGAAGCAAAGACTTATTGGGATACAACTCTGCACGCGGCAGCATGCCGAAGAGATGAGCTCACGGAATCAAGATTAAGGGATTCCGCGGCTACTCATGTTGTTTCGGGTATCACGAAGAACTGGAAAACTGGCAGCCCTAAACTACCACTAGAAGCACCTGCGAGCAAAGGCATCCATCCACAGATTACGCAGATTACGCAGATGTTTTTAACGATGCGAGTTTTGTGTCGTGCTGTGCCCGTGCTGTAGTTACCTGGTGAACGCGATTCATTTTGCTCCCAGCGACGACTTCAGAGCGCCAGACAGGATCGCGCTACTTAACTGACTAGATCTGAATCTGCGTAATCTGCGTAATCTGTGTAATCTGTGGATGTCCGTCAAATCAAGTGCTGGCGGAAGAATTCGAGGGTGCGGCGCCAGGCATCATTGGCTGCGGCTGAGTTGTACACTTCAGGACGCTGATCGTTGAAGAACGCGTGGTCCGTCCCGGGATAAATATGCATCTCGACCGTCTTTCCCAAGGTTTTCAATTGTCGTTCGAGCTCGTGCACTGTAGCGGGCGGAACTGAGCGATCTCTTTCCGCAAAGATACCTAAGACTGGCCCCTGCAAGTTTGGCAAGTCAGGTTTGACGTTAGGATGGATGCCGTAAAAGACCACGCAAGCTCCGACTCCTGGATTTTTGGACGCGGCATACAGCGACAAGGCACCACCCATACAAAACCCCACTGTGCCCACCTGCTTGCGGGTAGTCGCATCATGATTAAGCAAGTATTGCACTGTGCCGCGAAGATCTTTTTCTACTTCGTCGATTCTCAAGGCCATCATCATCTTTCCCGCTTCATCAGGCGACTTGGCAACTTTGCCGTGATACATGTCAGGCGCCAGGGCAACAAATCCAGCCGCCGCAAAGCGATCACAGATATCCTTAATGTGGTCCACCAGCCCCCACCACTCCTGGATTACGACTACACCAGGACCGCTACCTTGCTCCGGGATTGCCAGGTAGCCGTCAGTTTGGCCACCGTTACTGGCAAACTTCACTAACTCACCCATGGTTAAGTCTCCTTCTCAGTCTCCACGCGCAAATGCTTCTCGTTCGACAGCACGCCGTCCCAACGGTTCATCACGTCGAGATGAACGTCAAACTGATCGATAACCCTCATCGTGATGTGATTGATGAGGTCATCAAGATTCTGGGGATGGTTATAGAACGCGGGTACTGGCGGCAAGATGACCACTCCCATGCGCGATAACTTCAACATGTTTTCCAGGTGAATCTCGTTGAAAGGAGATTCACGGACCACGAGCACCAGCTTGCGTCGTTCTTTCAGGATCACATCGGCGGCACGATGAATGAGGTTGTCACCCAATCCATGGGCGATCGCTGCCAGGGTGCGCATGCTGCACGGAACTATGACCATACCCATGGTCACGAAAGAACCACTCGAGATGGCGGCGCCCTGGTCCGCGCTGCCGTAGTTGTGCGTGGCCAGGCTCTGAACTTCTTTTATCGTGTGGCTGGTTTCGTGGGTCAGGGTGCGGGAGGCCCACTTGCTCATCACGAGGTGCGTCTCCACCCCGGAGCCATGCAACATCTGTAGTAACCTGACGCCGAAAATGGTTCCGGTGGCACCGGTGATGCCCACTATGAGTCGGGTTGGTTTAGTCTGTTCCATGGTGAAGCAATGATTGCACACTCATTTTGGCGAAGAATGATTCCAAATGCAAAACCTCCAAAAATGCGGTGTTGGGAAGTAGTAAGCAGTCTTACCGACTCAACTCGCAAGGATGGCGCAGCAAAAACAAAAAGGCCGAGCGTGTAGTACACAACTCGGCCCAGTAATACTAAATTCTCTTGGAGACTACGCTGCGGTGACGGTGACGTATTTCTCAATCATGCGGCTGATCGACTCTTTGCTGGTCGCACCAACCACGCGCTCAACCTCTTTTCCATCACGGA
>DATFRK010000746.1:0-3488 GCA_035263325.1 Pyrinomonadaceae bacterium
CTATCGCTGCTCGGCTCCGCAACTTGTTCCGTCCTAGACCATAGTCTGAACGGAACTTCGAACAGTGCGTCTCGCCATCGCCTGCGTGCGGTAGCAACGACAGGGCCATGCACCACCTCGCAAGTCGCGTAAGACCACTATCCACCTCTATGGGAATGGGACGCGAGCTAGCTTGGAAGGATAATTCTAAACAACGCGCGCAATCGAAGATCAACCAGGCTGCCCTTGAAAAGACGTACGAGCGAGCTTGGAGGGATCATTTATATGGATTCAGGGTGTTGTAATCGCTCGCGGATATTAAGTAGACGGCGGGTTTTCAACGAGAGCGGCAAGCTTCACATATTCGATGCTCGGCCGGATACCGTAGATTTTGGCAACCCCATCAATCATTTGCGGCGAGAAAAACTTCCGTGCAGCGTCCTCTGACTCCCAAACGTAGAAGTTAAGAGCTTGGCGCCCAGCTGCATCAACGGTAAATGCCTTAGATCGTAGACCTGGCATGCCTTGAAACTTGCTGCGAGCCCCTTCTGCGATTTGCTGTAGATGAGCCTCGTTGAATTCATTCTCGTACTGGAACCGCACCATGACAGCGATCATAGGAACCTCCCTGCTAGCGAAGCCCGGTTGGGCATTGCCATGTTAGGCCAAACCCCTCCTCGCTGCAACAGCTCTCACACCCACTATTTTCACGGAATCGCGCCGAGCGCCGCCTCCGACACTCGGAGTCCGCTGTTGCCCAAAAGTCGGTATCGCGTGTCAGCCTCCTTGTCGTTCTGAAGCGTTATTCCGTGAACGCCGTTGAGGTCGCAAGATCACGCCATTGATTTAGCTCTGCCTTGACAAGGTCAAGCTTGGCTTCGACCTCGGCAACGCAGTCAGCCCCCAACTGCAGACGAAGCGGCGGATTATCAACTTCGGTGATCTTCACCATGACTGCTGCGGCCTTGGCCGGGTCTCCTGGTTGTGCGTGGTGAGAGCTATCCGCCCATTTGCGGGCTGCGCCAGCCGTGTCGCCGTAATCGCTGATAACGTTCTTGGTGCGTTCAAGCGATGAGGCGTCGAGGAAGTCAGTACGGAATGGTCCCGGTTCAACGATGGTGAGTTTGATGCCAAGCGGTTTGAGTTCAGCCTGCATGGCTTCGCTGAAGCCTTCGACCATGAATTTGGTCGCGCAGTAGATTCCCCAACCCGGCCACGAACGAAAACCACCCACCGAACTGAGGTTGAGAATATGACCCGACTTACGTGCGCGCATTGAAGGCAGCGCAGCACGCGATACATTCAATGTTCCTTCGACGTTCACCGCGAAGGCTGCGCGAACCTCTTGAGCCGTCACTTCCTCAACCGCACCGACAAGGCCACGGCCGGCATTATTGACCAGGACATCGATTTGACCAAACTGCTTCAGTGCTGCCTCCACAGCCTCCTTGGCCTGCTGCTCGCTGGTGACGTCCAGCTTCAATGTAAGCAGGCGATCGTGTTTGCCAAAAGCATCGTCAATCGTCTTCGGATTTCTAGCGGTTGCCACGACTGTGCCGCCCGCGCCTAATGCAGCCTTCGTGAGTTCCATACCGAAGCCCTTCGATGCGCCCGTGATGAACCAGACTTTCCGTGCCATTTCCATTTCTCCTTTTCGTTGGTTGAAGGCATCGTTAGTAGTCGAACCATTGATTCATCGCTTGGACCTTTTCTTCAGTGTAGGGTGGAAACAAGTGATCGATAGCCACATCCGGCGGGGCTATCAAAATCGACTTGGCATGCGTGAGAGAATCATAGCCATATTTCCCGTAATAATTCCCGATGCCGGACGTTCCGACTCCTCCGTAAGGCATGGACTCAATGAACACGAAGACATTGGTCTGATTTACGGCGCCCCCGCCGAACGAAAGCGAGTGCAACACGCGATCGATCGCCTGCTGATTTTGGCTGAACACGTAGACAGCAAGCGGTCTAGGGAGCGACTTGATCTTCGCGAGTAGCTTTCCAAGGTCGGAATACGTGAGGATTGGCAAAATCGGTCCGAAGATTTCATCTTCCATGATTTTGTCGGACCAGGAAATCGGGTAGAGGATAGTCGGGTCGAGATAACGGGCGGCCGGGTCTGACTTCCCCCCATAAACGACCTTTCGGGGATCGACCAGCGACGCGAGCCTTTCGACAGCAGCGGGGCTGATGACACGGGAGTAGTCTGAGTTGCTCTTGGGGTCCATACCATAGAGTTCGACGACCGCCTTTTTACATTCGGCTACGAACTGTTCCGCGATGGACTCATGAACGACAGCATAGCCCGGTGACGTGCACCACTGCCCGCCCCATGCCATTGCGCCCCACACAATTTTCTTGGCGGCATCCGGAATGTTCGCTGTCTCATCGATGATCGCGGGATTCTGTCCTCCCAACTCCAGCAATACAGGAGTGAGATGTTCGGCTGCGGCTCGCATCACGACCTTTCCCACCCCTACGCTCCCGGTGAGAAAGATGAAATCAAATGGAAGGGCGAGAAGTTTCGTGACTACTTCTCTCCCACCAACAACGGCACTAAGCGCTTCAGGCTCGAAATACTTTGGGATTAATTCCAAGAGTAATTCATCCGTTGCATGAAGTGCTTCGGAGAGTTTCAACAGACACGGGTTGCCGGCCGAGAGAGCCGCGACGGCGGGACGCAGCGATAACAGAAGCGGTCCATTGAAGGGACAGATGATCAACGTCACGCCGTAAGGCTCGCGATATATCATTCCTTTGTGTCCGGACGCAGCAAGAAATTTTGGAAGAGGAGCTTCGACCGGTTTCATCCATTCTTTGAGTTGAGACTTGGCGAATTCGCTGGTTGCGATGGGCGCTGATGCCTCCAAGACATACTCCTGTCTCGCCGTCTTGAAGTCCGTACGCGAGGCGTCGGCGAATCGCTCATAGTTGTCCTTGAGCATGCGAATAAGGCGATCGAGTTGGTCGATTCTCCACTCGTAGGACTTTGTCGCATCAGAAGCAAAGTAAGCCTTCTGTTTGTCGAACACATCTTGAACAGGTACTCCTGCAGTTGCTGACTGAGTGAATCCTGCTTGAGAGTTACTTATCCTTGTGTTTGATATCGGGTTCATATTCTTTCTCCTTACTTTAGCGGTGTACTGTGATCAGCACCGTTCTTCGGAACCAGCCGGTGGCATACATCGCGCCGATGCCGGAAGAGGCGCCCGTTATGAGCACTTTGTCGTTGAATTGTGTTTTCATAACTGCACCTCCCCAGCAACTTGCGATTGCGACCACCTTCTCTTAGTACTCGATCCACTCTGCAAAAGATGCAGCCACACTGAACCGCCTAGATCTGCCTTGGTCGTAGTAGTCGGACCAATGAGTGATTTTTCCGTTCTCAACTCGCACGATCGATGTACCTGGCAGTGAAATTGGCACTCGAAGGCTCGTGGATCCGTAATAGGGCACCGTCTGCGTGGCCGTAAGCTTCCATTCTGCAATGGCGTAATCGCCGCATT
>DATFRK010000747.1:0-6920 GCA_035263325.1 Pyrinomonadaceae bacterium
CGCATGAGGAGCCAAAAGTAAATGGCAATGGGGGAGCGACTGTCTCGCAGCCCAGCTTCTTGAAGATTCTCGACTTGCATGGTTGGAATCTGGGCAAGGCGTTGGACTATTGCGAGCGGGAGTTGTTGGAGTGCGCACTGCGTTCCATGGGCGGCAATCAGACGAAGACAGCGCACCTGGTGGGGATAACGCCGCGGAGTGTTTACAACAAACTGCAGAAGCACAAGTTGCGTCAAGATGGTTCAGAGCGTCAGTACAAAGAAGACTGACACCACGTGTTGAATATCACCAACGGCAGTTGGTGGATAGTTCAGGTCTTTTTCGACAGCAACAGCAAACTTACCCACCAGGAAATACCACCAACGGTAGTTGGTGGATAGTTCAAGTCCTTTCTACAAAAACAGCTCTCTCCCTTTTCCGAATTCCACCAAAGGGCAGTTGCTGGTTCGTTCAAGTCCTCTCTCAAGCCGACTGACACCAATCTTCTTGTAATCATGACATCATGTCGTGGTCGTTATAGAAAGGACCTGAACCATCCACCAACTACCGTTGGTGGTATTTCCTGATGCTGTGAGCTTGCTGTTCTTGTAGAAAGGACTTGAACGATCCACCAACTGCCGTTGGTGGTATTCGATCAAGAGTGATTCGAATCAAGAGGTATTCGAATCAAGAAAACCTTTTCCACAATAGCAAGGCTGTTCCGGAAATTACTTTCCGCCTCTTAGTGATCTAACCCGAAGTCCTCCGCTCGCTCCTCAGCACTTTCCTTTAAGAATCAACCAGATACGCACTCGACTTCGATCCCCTACCCATTGGCACGTCCGTTGCCAACAGAGGTGCCAAGTTCAAGGGGCAGGCGGGATGCTTAATGGTGGGATGCAAGAACGTGGATTTGAAAAACCATATCGTGAATTTCCGAATTTGCGACATCTTCTATCCTGATTTTCAACAAGTGCTTTTTAGTCTTCATGGAAATGATGTGCTACGCGGCCGGGTCATCGATCTGTCAGAAATGGACCGCGCCTCATCGTTTGCGGAAATTGAAATCGACGATCTCGAACAACGCTTGATCGTTCCACTCGATAGGATCCTGGGCATCTGTGAATGATTCAACTGTCCAGTCGATATGTAGTTCCCCGTATCCAGGTCTTGCGCGTGCCGCGAGGCAACCAGGGCACACTGGCAACAGCCAGGATAATTGCCCGCATGGTCCAGGACGGAGCCAAAGACTTTTATGTCAGACAAAAAGCCATCGAGATCTTCCGCGCTTACAAAGTGAAGCCAAAGAACCGATGGGGTGAAGTGTGTGCGCTCTTTGATTTCGTAAAACGCAACGTCCGCTATACGCGCGACATCTTCCGCGTCGAACTCTTGCACTCGGCGCGCCGCATGCTCGAACTGCGAGCGGGTGATTGCGACGACATGACGATCCTCCTGGGAGCCATGCTGCTCTCCACGGGACATCCCGTGAGACTGGTGCTGGCAGGCTTCAGACCGAATCGACCGCACTCGTATTCCCACATCTATCCCCAGGTGAACGTGGGAGGCCGCTGGATCGCCATCGATGCCACAGTTGATAAACCGATCGGATGGGAACCACCGGTCCTTTGGAAACGCATTTGCAATATTCAGAAGGAGACAACTAGATGCTCTATCAAGACACCTTGACAGGAATGCTTCATGAAGTACCCGATGGCCAGGTAAATGGTTGGGGCCTGGGGGAAGATCCTTATGGTGAAGCGCACATGGTCTACGACGGACTGGGCAATCCACTCGGTTGGTCGTTTTTCAAGTCACTGGGAAACCTGGTGAAAAAAGCGGTGCCCATCGCCACCTCAATGCTTGGACCATACGGGGCAATACTTAATAAGGCACTGCCCATCGTGCAAGGCGCACTGGGCGCTCCAGAGCAGGCCTTCGACGGACTGCCAGTGGGTTTGCCTACGCCTATCTATCCGACTCCAATCATGAGACCGCCTTACCCCGGTGGTTGGCAGCGACCGGGAGTTCCATACGCCGGACAACATCCACGCCGACTTTACTTGCGCTGTTCAGCATGGCGCGGGCCACGAGGCCTGGTGCCACCCGCAGCAGCTCTGGGCCCAGCAGCCACACCAGTGGTGCCTGGTGTAGTGGCACCTGGGGTAGTGGCGCCACCGGTAGCGAGGCCGTTCGTGCGACGTCGCCGTCGGCGCTAGTTGAAGTTGACGTTTCGAGTAGCAACTGAAAGTGCAGCGTGGCTTACATCTTATCGCTCCGATTTGAAGAATCACCTGAGTCAGGCGGAGATTGCCACGCAAGTCAGGCGACGGCTCGACAGCTCTTTGAACGATTTCATTCGTTTGCCCCACCACGCACCTTGCGCCGGAATTGCCGAAGGTTAGTACCGCCAGTGTTGGTGAACCTGGGTGAACTGAGGGGCCTGATCTACAGCTCGGATAAAGGGCAATGTGGTCGACCACGTACGTTCATCCACTTCATGGAAACACCACCGTTGCTGACCACTGACCCCGGTGGGAAGCAGCTATACATCGTGGGCGGGAACTACCGGGTAACGGCAAAAGGCATTGAAGGTTAGAGGCAACAGAATGACGGGGGGAAGGGGAGACGGGTGACGGGGAGAGCTAGCTCTAACGTCGCCGACGACTTAGTAACGAGGACTTGTTCGATGAAACGCGCAAACCAGTTTGACGAAGTAATGATCGTCAATCCAAGTCAGAACGGAACCGATTCAGAGCAGAGAGTGAGGCTTATGAGATTTCACAGCATTTATCCACCAGATTTGAGCGGTTATGCCGAGCCGGATCCGTACGGCTATTACGCTGAACCGAACGCGTACGGTTACTACGGTGAAGTTGATCCGGCACTGGCGTATTACGGCGAGGTCGATCCAACAGTTGGGTACTACGGTGAAGTTGATCCAACGGTTGGATACTACGGTGAGGTTGATCCGATGGTTGGTTATTACGGTCAGGTCGAACCTGCCTTCGGCTATTACGGCGAAGTCGATCCGACAGTTGGCTATTACGGCCAGGTCGACCCCGCCTTTGGCTACTACGCCCAGGCACCAGGGTATGGACAGTATGAGCCGATGGGCGAGGCTAGTCCTGAGCCAGTCGGTTATTTCGCGGAGGAGTATCCGATGGGCTACTACGGCGAGGACCCGAATCAGTCTATGGGTTATTACGGACACGCTCCGGAGATGGTTGGCTACGGTGAACCGGAATTGGCAGAGGAATATCCGGGCATGGCGTATTACGGCGAGCCGGACTATGCGGGTTACGTTCGCGAATCTGATTCCGCCTTCAATCCAGGATGCCCGCTACCAACTAATGTGAATGGATTTGAAGACGGAGACTTCGCTGGATATTCGCGGCCGGCGACGGTGAATCCCTCGTGTGATCAGATCACTCCCCAACCTGGGCCAGCTCCGTCAACGCCAGACACGTTCAAACCGCTGTGGTGAGAAAACTCGAGCAGTTTTCTTCAAGAGAGATTTACAAACGCAGAGTAGGAGGATTTTTGCAATGGCTATCGTACAGGGCATTAGAGAGAAAGTTCATCTGCCGATTTATGATTCGCTTTCGGTCGACGGGGAAAAGCAGTTGCGATCTGTTGAGGGCACCAGCATCTTGAAGTTCTTTGTCAACGTTCAAGGTAAGACCAAACTGGAAACGAACCTGCAATCCGCGTCGTTGCTGCCGCACTACAACACCTTTGAAGCGCGCGCAATGAGAGTGGTGATCAGCGATCTGCCGCCGGAATTTCCCCAGGATCAAATCGGTAAGGGTGAAGGCCTGGAAGTGGTCGATGGAGAGGGTAAGCCCTTCAATTTCGACTCAAGCAAGACAGTGGTCGCCGATGTTGAAGCGGGGTTAAAGTTCCTGATGGAAAAACTCGCGGAAGCGCGCGACACCGGTGAGAGTGTTGAGTTCGCCGCCGATGACAACACTGACAACAAGGTGAAGGTGACGCTCAAGTTCGATGACGGCAGCGATCTCGCGGCCGCTGATGAACAGACCGTTCGCGACACAGGCAGCATTGTTGCCTCGATAGCGGATCTCGAAACAATGGTCGAGAGCCTCGATAAGAACTCACCACCGCTGGAGCAGATCCGGCCCAACAACGGCGCGGGAACCATTATTGGCAAGATCATCTACAACACGGTCACCACGCTGTTCGTCGGCGAGAAGATCATGATTCAGATGCCGACCTGGTTCTTCCCGGCTGGCGCTGGTCCATACTCCGAAAAGCAGAACATCACCACGCATGGTGAGCCGTCGCCAACTGCCACCTTCCGTTTTGCTGAACCTATCTTCATCGATAAACAGCAAAACTTCCGCGTCGAGATTGAGATCCCGGATACGGATACGCTCAAGCAGATCCAGAGTATCTATGGTCCACTCAATCTCTGGGTGGTCCTGGATGGCTACATGACGCGTGACGTGCAGTAGTCAGCGGGTTGCTCGTTCCGGTCTTCACACACTGTTGAGGTATGAACAGCCATGATGTCTGCACAGCAAGCCCGTGCTCGCAGTTTGCTCCGAAGAACTTCCCGTCCTCATGCGGCGGGAAGCTCTGCGGAGGTGGTGATGCCTTTCGACCACGCTGCGAGCTTTGCGCTCAAAGGTATTCCAGGAAACATCGTCCAGGACGTTATCAATATCAGCACGGACGCGGCCTTTGTCGCGGTAGCGATTGGCTACGGCTTTGAAGAGAACCGCGCACGCGCTGCTGAACTCACCCTGGACGCGGGCACGGTTGACTTTCTGCCTGGTCAAGTACGACTCGGTCAAGTACCAGCGGCGGCGTTAATCGAGGGCTTCCGACTCAGTCCGAGTTTTGACCGCCTAATTTTTGCCGACACACCTCAGGCCGCCGGTTCGACCCGAGTGGCGCCTAGAGAGCGAACCTTCTCCGACAAACGGATTCCCGCCGCTTTTGCCAATAGCATTATTGAGCGGCTGAAACCGCCGGAAGACATTTCGTTTCTTTTCAGCATTCTCGATAGCGGCACTGGCCGTGAGTTGCAAGATGAGCCGATTCACAATCTCGCGTCGCTGGGTAAGAGCGATGGCGAGCGACCGTTTCGCTTGCTCGCGCAGCCATTGACGTTCCAGCCGAGATCAACCATCCGATTGCAGATCGTCGAGAGAGCGGAAGGAGTGCAAGGCACACTGTTCATTGTGCTATACGGCTACAAAGTTTTCGGTAAGGGTGCCGAAGGACTGGCCCATGCTTCCTCGTTGTCGAATGGGGTTGGGCATCCGTCATCTGGGGTCGTTCCGTTTGATTACGTTTCGAAATTTCAGTTGACGGGTACGCCGGGCAATCTAATCGAGGATGAAGTGCCAATTAACGTGGAGGGAGGCTTCGTCGCCACCTCTATCGGCTATGGACTCGCCGTCGAAAGTCTCGATGTCAACATAGTTGGCAACGTCTTCAGTGGGACAGGACCGGGTACCACGGTATTGGGCGCGCTGAGTTTTAGTAACTTTCCCACCGATGCGCTGCAAGATGGAATTCGGATTCGACCGGATTTTATCAGACTCGCATTCACGAATGGTGGTCTACTCGAACCTAACTTTCCGATCAACCTGCTGAGTCGAGTTTTTGAACGGCTCAACCGTCCTGACGACGTCTCATTCCGCTATTCCATATTCGATACCGGAACCGGTCGCGAACTGCAGAACGAACCGATCAACAATATCGCCGGACTCGGGATTGCGAATGGTAAGCGACCCTTCAAGAGATTTGCGCGGCCCATGCTGTTTCAACCGCGATCGACTATTCGTCTGCAAGTTGAAGAGCAGTTTGGCAGAGGCACACTCTTCATAGTGTTCCAGGGTTACAAGCTCCTGAATGCAGCAACCGGTAGTCAGGCGCCAACTCTTCCAAGGAGGCCCAGGCGACGATGACACCGACAGCACTTCGCAGCACACCGAGCAACTCGACCGCCGCGCCAACGACACCGGAAAGAAAGTCGATACCATTCGACTATGCCTTCCGCTTCGAGCTCAAAGGCAGTCCGGGAAGAGTTACTAACAGTATTGTCTCGATCAGCGTCGAGGCACAGTTCACTGCCGTTTCGATTGGTTATGGCGTCATACCCACCGTGCAACCGGTAGTCTTTGGACCAGCGCCGCCGCCACCTCCGCCAGATGGTGGGGGAGTAATCCTCCTGGCAACTAATACAACAACGACGCCTCAGGATCTGTTTTCCATTTCGCTGGGCCAGATCTTCCAGGGCCTTGATACGCAATTGAAGGATACGACGGTAACGCTAAATGGTAATGACTCTGGAGCTGACGCAGTATTCAAGAACGGCCTGAAGCTAAATCCGAATGTCGCCGAACTCGCTTTGCAGGCAAACTCGAGCGCTTTATCAACCGATGTTCTCAACCGGCTCTTCCAGGTTGTCGCTTCGCCGTCGGAGTTCATTCAGTTCAAGTACGCCATCTTCGACGAGGGCTCTGGTCGTGAATTTCAAAGTGAGCCGATCCTGAATATTGCCGGTCTCGGCTCGGCGAACGGTGAGCGTCCTTTCCGATACTTTGCCCAACCAATTACGTTTCGCCCGCGCTCGACTATACGCATGGAAGTCACTGAAGTATCCGACTTCGAAGGTGAATTGCAGGTCGCGTTGCAGGGCTACAAAGTGCTGGGCGATCCCAACAGCCCAACAGGCGCACCGGCTCGCCGCCGCCGTTGATAGTGGAATTGAAGCATGTACGGTGACACAACATTTGAACGAGAGAGTACCTCCACACTTTGCGCTGAGTGTGGCATTCCGCTCGACTCGCAGTACTTCGACGATTCCAGTGTGCAAGCAGTTACGCAGGCTGGTGATGAACTCGTGCTGGCGCGCTTTGAACTACCGGCGCAGTACTGCGGTGTGCTCGAGTATTTTTCGCAATTCA
>DATFRK010000748.1:0-13973 GCA_035263325.1 Pyrinomonadaceae bacterium
GTTGTCGGAGTTGAGAAGCTGCGTGATGGAGATCGAGTAAAGATTCAGTAACTGGAAGACTGGAGAACTTTATGGCTGCACCAATAGTGCAAGTGCGCAATGTGAGCAAACGCTTTACGCGCGATGGCTTTGAAATTATGGCGTTGGATCGTGTCGATCTCGAACTGGAGGCGGGAGATTTTTTTGCGTTGATGGGCCCGAGTGGTTCTGGCAAGTCAACGCTGCTCAATTTGCTTGCCGGCATCGACCGCGTAACAGAAGGCGAAGTCGTTGTGCTGGGAACGGACCTGTCCCGATTGAGTGAAAGTCAGCTCGCGACGTGGCGCAACACGCATATTGGTTACATCTTTCAAACGTTCAACCTGGTTCCCGTGCTTACTGCATTTGAGAACGTTGAACTGCCCCTGCTCTTAACCAAGTTGAGTAAGGCCGAGCGCCGGAAAAACGTCGAGACCGCTCTGGAATTGGTGGGCTTGTCTGATCGCATGCATCACCAACCAAAGCAGTTGTCCGGTGGACAGGAGCAGCGCGTAGCCATCGCTCGGGCGATCGTGACTGATCCCGATCTGATTCTGGCCGACGAGCCAACGGGTAATCTTGATGCTCGGTCAGGTGAAGAGATTCTGCAGATACTTTCCACGCTGAACCGCGAGATGAAGAAGACCATCATGCTGGTGACTCACGATCCACACGCCGCCAGTTTTGCGACCGAACAGCGACATTTGGAAAAGGGAATCTTGACCGAGGCGCTCGCCGCTGTTTCGTAGTCCCGCGGTAGTTTCAGCTTGGTAATAGACAACCCGGAGCGGTAGCGTTGATGGTAGGTGGTTGGTGGATTTTTTAAATAGGACCTATTTGACCTATAGGACCTATTCAACATCTCTGACCACTGACTGCCTTCTGCTCGCTGCCACTCCGGGTTCTCTATCTCATCTCTTGGAGGAACTATGGCCCGCACTGTTTGCCTCAAACGCTCATCAGCTGCCTTAGCCACACTTCTGTGTGTATTTCTCACCACCGCGTTCGCCCAGGATGGTGTCGCAAACAAAGTTGATGCTTTCGTTGAATCTGAAATGCAAAAACAGCGCATTCCCGGCGTATCGCTCGCAGTGGTCCAGGAGGGAAGGATCGTGCTGGCAAAGGGCTATGGCTACGCGAACCTGGAGCATCAGGTTCCGGTGAAGCCCGAAACGATTTTTCAATCAGGCTCGATGGGCAAGCAGTTCACCGCCACTGCGGTGATGATGTTAGTGGAAGAAGGCAAGATCAATCTCGACGAGAAAATCAGCAAGTACCTGGGCGACGTTCCGGAGGCCTGGCGCGACATCACGGTGCGACATCTCCTCACCCACACTTCCGGACTAACTGACTATCCGGACGACTTTGATTTTCGCCGCGACTACACGGAGGAGGAGTTATTAAAACGCGCTCAGGCAATTACTCCCGCGTTCAAGCCCGGTGAGAAGTGGCAATACAGCAATCTCGGTTACGTCACACTCGGAATTCTGATCCACAAAGTATCAGGTAAGTTTTACGGCGACCTGCTCCAGGAGCGCATCTTTAAGCCACTAGGCATGACCACGGCCCGCATTATCAGTGAGGCGGACATCATCCCGAACCGCGCCGCTGGCTATCATTTCGTCAAGAACGAACTCAAAAACCAGGACTGGGTCTCACCTACGCTGAATACCACTGCTGATGGCGCGCTCTATTTCACTGTACTGGACCTGGCCAAGTGGGACGCCGCGCTCTACGGCGAGAAAGTGCTGCAGCAAGCCAGCCTGAAACAGATGTGGACTCCGGTGAGACTCAACAACAACCGCACGTCAGACTACGGTTTCGGCTGGTCGCTGTCACAAATAAATGGCCATCGCCTGATCGAGCATGGGGGCGCGTGGCAAGGCTTCACCTCTTATATCGCCCGTTACGCCGACGATAAACTTACCGTGATTGTCTTTGATAATTTGGCAGGCGGAAACTGCGGTAAGATCGCCCGCCACGTGGCCGCCCTTTACAATCCTGAGCTAGCGCGCAAGCCGATCCCAGACAAAGAGCCGCAGGTGACCGCGTCCGTCCACGACCTCCTACAAAAGCTCGCCCAGGGAACAGCCAATCCTGATCTTTTCACCAGTGACGCTCGGGCTGAGTTTTTTCAAGCTCGTGCCGAACGAGTGGGGCGATTGCTGACGTCGTTAGGCACCCTCGAAAAGATGGAGTTGGTGGAACGCAGTGAACGAGACGGACTTCATGTATATGGCTATCAGCTCTCGTATCAGAAGGGAAGTCGCTTCTTCAAAGTGAGCTTGACGAACGAAAACAAGATCGGAGAGATGTTCTTCTACGACGACTTTTGATTTCCACTGATTTTACCCATACACATAATCGGCTACACTGCACGGACGTTTTAGCAACCAAAGGACGGAGAAAAGCACCGACGTGCCCTGTTTACCATCGCTTTCACTGAACTTGATCCTGATTTACGCCCTGGCTTTATTCCCACAAAACCCATTGTCCCAAGCGCCCGCGCCATCGCCAGCCCCAAGCCCGTTGCCGCCGCCAACGATCCGGGTTGAGGAATATCGTGCAACCGCCGGACGAATCATTGGGGCTGCACTAACCAGCGACAAGGCTTACCAACGTCTCGCTTACCTGACGGATCACATCGGTAATCGGCTCAGTGGCTCGGAAAACCTGGACCGTGCGGTCGCCTGGGCCCTGGCGGAAATGAAGCAGGATGGCTTGGAAAACATACGCGGCGAAAAAGTGATGGTGCCGCACTGGGTGCGCGGTGAAGAGAGTCTCGAGATCACTAGTCCTTTCAACAGAAAGCTGGCGATGCTGGGTCTAGGCAACAGTGTCGGCACGCCAGCTGAGGGCATTACCGCCGAAGCCGTCGTGGTGCGCAGCTTTGACGAACTAGACAAACTCGGTGCGAGCGTACGAGGGAAGATTGTTGTTTACAACGCACCCTTTGTCAGTTATGGCGCTACCGTTACCTATCGCCTGACCGGGGCGTCACGAGCGGCTCGCTACGGTGCAGTGGCCGCACTGGTTCGTTCCATTACCCCAGTGAGCCTACAGACGCCGCACACCGGCGCCATGCGATACGACGAAAGTCAGCCCAAGATTCCGACGGCTGCCATTACGATTGAGGGTGCCGAGTTGTTGCAGCGTATGAATGACCGCGGCGAGCATCCCAGGCTGCATTTGAAGATGGAGGCGAAGTTTTTACCAGACGCAGAGTCGGCAAACGTCATCGCGGAGCTTAAGGGTTCCGAAAAGCCGGATGAAGTCGTGCTTGTTAGCGGTCACTTTGATTCCTGGGATGTGGGCCAGGGTGCCCACGACGACGGCGGTGGTTGCATCATCGCCTGGGAAGCAGTGCGACTGTTGAAAGAGTTGGGACTTAAACCGCGTCGTACGATCAGAGTGGTGCTTTGGGTAAACGAAGAGAACGGCGGTCGCGGTGGTAACGCGTATCGAGATGCGCACCGGGCTGAGCTAGCGAACCACGTGCTCGCAATTGAGTCCGATTCCGGATCTTTTCGACCGGAGGGATTTGGCCTGACAGCGACGGCGCCCCTGCAGGTGCGGGCCAATTTTCAGGAGATTGCGAAACTGCTTACCGGGATTCGTGCCGATGCGGTCGGGGCAAATGGGGGCGGTTCAGATATTGGGCCAATCATGGCCGAAGGTGTCCTTGGTGCCAGCCTGGACGTGGACGGTACACATTACTTCGATATTCACCACACCCAGGCTGATACGTTGGACAAGGTCAATCCGCAGGAACTCGCCCTGTGCGTCGCTACGATGGCGGTGATGGCCTACACGGTCGCTGATCTGACTCAGGCTTTAAATACTCCCGGCGCAGGCACTAAGTAACTTACTAGGTCTATGAACTATCTCTGCGTTGACGTCACGCTGGAACTCTCAGTTGACTGGTTCCACGGTGGCGGCATAATTCCCCACAGATGTTGGACGAAGAAGTCGTACCGTTTGTGATCGCCGTAAGCAGCATACTGGTCGCCCCGCGCTGCCGGATGATTTGCCCCTGGAACCACCAGTAAGTCGAAGTCCTTGTTATGCTTCAAGAGTTGATGCACTACCTGCATCGTCGATGACGGATCAACATTTGTATCCATCTCACCGACGATCAATAACAAATCTCCTTGCAGTCGATAAGCGTTGTCCACATTTGACGACGCCGAGTACTGCGGTCCAATGGGCCAACCCATCCACTGCTCATTCCACCAGATCTTGTCCATGCGATTGTCATGACAACCGGCGTAGGAAACGGCCGCCTTGTAGAACTCCGGATGGAATAGCAAACCACCGAGTGAGTTTTGTCCCCCTGCGGATCCGCCGTAGATCCCGACTCGGCTGATGTCGTACGAGGGGTATTTCGCGGCTACCGCTTTGTGCCAGAGAATCCGGTCCGGGAAGCCGGCATCACCAAGATTTTTCCAGGCCACATCATGAAAAGCCTTGGACCGGTTTGCGGTGCCCATGCCGTCGATCTGCACCACGATGAACCCGATTTCCGCCTGCGCCATCATTGACGAATAGGGCAAGAACGACTTAGGCACAAACGAACCCTGCGGCCCGGCGTAAATGTTTTCAATTACCGGATACTTCTTCTTCGGATCGAAGTTAGTGGGTCGAATAATGATGCCCCAAATATCCGTCTTGCCGTCACGAGCAGTTGAGGTGAAGACTTCAGGCGCTTTCCAACCCACTTTGCTGAGTTCACTCAGGTCGCCCTTTTCCAGTGTAGCTACAACTGAGTTGTCGGAAACTTTTCGCAGTTCGAGCACTGGCGGAAGATCAAGGCGAGAATAGTTGTCGACGAAAAACTGACCGTCGGCAGAATAGTTCCCACTATGATTCGCCTCTTCCGCAGTTAATTTGGTGAGGCCCGTGCCGTCGAAGTTAATACGATAGTAATAGGCGAAGTACGGGTCTTTGCCAGGGTACATGCCCCCGGCGCTGAACCAGATCTGCCGCGAGGCGGGATCGACTCGCTGAATTCCTCTAACGACCCAATTGCCCTTCGTGATCTGGTTTTTCACTTGACCGGTGGCGCCATCATACAAATACAGATGACCCCAGCCGTCGCGCTCGGACATCCAGATGATTTCTTTGCCGTCGTCGACGTTGTAACGATAATACTTGCCGGAATCGGCGAGACCACCACCCGCCGGACGATAACTAAAAAATGTCTTCGGCTCGTCAGAAATAATTGCGCGGGCATTTCCCGTCGCGGCCTCGACCTCAATCACGCGATAGGCCTGGTGACCCCGTTGGTTGTATTCAAACGTGAAGCCCCGGCTGTCTTTCCACCAAACTGGATTAGAAAGTTCGTAGGGATTCGGAAACAGGGCATTACTGATGGGAATTTGCTTTTTGTTTGAGACATCAAACAAGACTGGTTGTTCAAGATCGAGAACATCGCCGGGTTTGGCATACACGATCGACGAGTATTTTGGTTGTAACTGATCTTCCGGTGACGATTCGACGTAGTGCACTTCACGCTTATAACCGGGTCTGACACGATAGGCTGCGAGCCTGGTTGAATCAGGCGACCAGGCTATTGATTGTCGTTCGTAATAGTTGCCTTCAGAACCGTCGGTACTCAGGAACGTCAAGTCACGGGAGCCCACCGGCCTAACTACGATGTTGTAGTTATTGATCAGTGCTTCCCATTTGCCGTCCGGCGAGGTGACTGGGCCTTGAGGTCTTTGACCACGTGGCGGGGCTTCGAAACGTGCACAAAGGGAATCGCCCACGGTGCAGCGAACAGATGTGCCATCGACGGTGGCGAAAAAGGCGGTCCCATTGTTGTCGAATCTTAACCCGGTCAAAGGCAGATCCTTGGTGTTGTAATTAGTGCCTGTAACCTTTGACAGCGACGCGGCAATCTTGGCGTGGTCGAACGCCGGCTGTTTCTGCAACGTCTGCGCGTCGACGATTATGTATTCGTTCATTCCCTTCGATAGCTTGCGATACCAGAAGCGACTGCTGTTACCAATCCAGGTTGCTGGACCAGCAATATCAATGGCTGCTGCTTCATATTTCGTCTTCAACGACTTGGCACGCTCGTAATCAGCAGGGGTGCCTTGCGCGTGCGTGTTTCTTGAGCAGACGCCCAGCGTAAGGAGGATCGCAATGCACATCACTGGCAGCATTCTGGTGGTCTTCATTTTGTTTTCCTCTTCGGTGAAATCAGGCAGGCTGGCTAGCGGGCGTATTCTACGTCGAATTAGTATCAAAAGGGCAACCTAAGCGAGCGCCCAGGCTACAAGACGAGTTTCAAGGGTATTTTCAGCACCCACCTGACAATCGAGGGCAATCGGCAGTATCTGGAGATTGTATTTTCGTTGCGCTATGGTGACCACCTCTGACTGAAGCGTACTGGGGGGCAGTTTCTTGAGCTTCGAGTTAACCAAGCCCGGCTCAACCGCATCTCAATAACCGGGCTGCCGCCGCCCACGGAGTTGTAGTCGCCGGCAGGCTGGAAATTGACCTGCTAGAAGTGCTATAAACTCCGCATAACTTTTAGTTTTGCCGCTCGCTTTGCGCTTACCGCGCACTGAATTCTTCCCCCACTTATTCCACCGGCCCTATCGAACTGCCCGGACGTGATGTGTACGAGCTGTTCCATCCTCAAGGCCCCGACTCTCGTTGCTACTTTTGTGCTACTGATCCTTGCCCTGGAATCAGTGTCCGCACAGACTGGCGGCCAAACGAGACCTCGCACGCTCGCCACCACCACCGAAGATCTAAAGAGTGTCGCGGAAGAAACGGAGCTGGTAGTTGGTTCTCCAGAGGCTAATGCTGAGGCGCGAAAGTTGTACAAGGAAGGAGTGCGCTATGGACACGCCGGCTTGTTTAACCAGGCGGCCGAGCTGTTCGAACGCGCTGTAAAACTGAAACCCGATTACGACGACGCTTACAATGGCCTGGGCCACGCGTACTTCGATATGAAACAGTGGGACAAGGCGGTCCCGACCCTGGAGCGCGCCCTCGTACTCGCCCCGAAGGACAAGGACAGTCGGGAGCGTCTCGATCTCGCGAAGTCGATGTTGGAACGCGAGCGTCGCGATGGAACTAAAGCTGCCGATCCCATCACGCCGCAGGAGCCGAGCAGCGCCGCCCCGTCGACCACAACAATCGCAGCGGCGAAAGTTTCAGGGAATGAAGCGTCACTCACCAAGGTTTATCGGGTTGGACCAGGTGACGTGCTTGAGGTGCGTTTCAACGATACTCCAGCAACAGAACCGGCTGTCTTTACCGTTACTCCAGCCGGCGTACTGGAGCATCCCAATCTCACTGAACCGCTCACGGTTGCCGGGCTCACAGTTGAGGAGATTGGCGGCCGGCTCGAGAGCGCGGGCAAACGGCGCGGGACTGCACCTGTAACTGTGAAAGTGCACGATTACGTTAGTCACGCCATTATGGTGAGTGGTTTGGTGAAAGAACCAGGCGCAAAAATCCTGCAACGAGAAGGCATTCCGCTGTCGGTGGTGGTTGCTGACGCCCAACCGTTGCCGGATGCCGAGCAGGCCGTCGTAGTCAGAAACGAAACGAGTCAGTCGTTCACGATCGACCTCGCACAGGCGGCGGACATGAGCATGCTAGTGCGACCGGGCGATGTGATTACCCTGCAAGTCAGTGCTCCCCAGTTCTTTTATGTGAGTGGGGAAGTTAAAGCGCCGGGCGAGAAATCTTTTCGCCGGGGCTTGACCTTGACGCAAGCGATTATCTCTGCCGGTGGTTTGATTAAGAAGGCGAAAGAGATACGGCTCGCAAGGGACGACGGCAAAGGATTTTTGACAGTTACTCGATACAAACTCCAAGACATCGAATCAGGCAAGGTACAGGATCCAGCGATCCAACCAGGAGACAGAATAACGATCATGCGTTGAAGGGTGGTAAGAACTATGTCGGCGCCAGACAGAAGTAAAATCGCAAGCGACCCTCTATTCTCGGAACACCTGAGTGACACACAGCCACGCAGGGTGAAACCTGAACCTCTTTACTCGGAGAACCTCAGTGACGCGCAGCCACGCAAGGTGAAACTCGAGCCTCTTTACTCGGAGAACCTCAGTGACACACAACCACGCTTGGTGAAGCCGCCTACTCCGGTCCCGGTCGTCAGGACGTTAAAGCCTCCGCCGGAGATTTGGGAACTGGTCCCGGTAAATGAGTTCAAACCGGTCGACTCCGCTAATCGCTCCTCTTCTAATTTGATTCATCCGATCATATTGTCGATCGTGATAGGTTTGGTTGGAGCGGGAGTACTCTATTTCTGGAAGTTAGGTAGTCCTCAGCCTGTAACGAAGGCGCCACCAGCGACTCAGAATGCAACTGCATCGCAGCCAGCACCGCAACCGCCGCCTGCGACCCAACCAGCGACCACTAACGCAGAGGCCGGTGCTACGACAAGTCAGGCCCCTGCCCCTAATCCAGCTCCCACGAATCCCGCGGTTACCAGCTCAGCGCCGGCTAATGCAGTCGCTAGCGGTGCAGATAAATCAACTGCGATTCAACCCGCCGATAGCAAGCGGGGTGCAGGTTTGACTCCTCCCACGGCTTCATTATCGGGTTTGGGGCTGTCCAAGAAAGACGCTAAAAAACCTGAGACGAGCGCTGCGGGGGTGGACGTGAGTGAGAAGCAGCCGGCTAGCTCAACCGCAAATGGTGCGGACGCGCCTTCTGAGCCTCGGCCGAAGGCTCAAGTAAGTACCGCTGACCCGCCAGTTAAAACACCGTCTGTGGCCCCCGAGAAATCGGCTAATGCCTCGGAAAGCGAGAAGAAAGGGGCAACGGATCCGGCTGCGACGAAGCCAAAATCAACCGGCGCTGTAAGCCCGCCGCCAAACGCACCGGCGAAAGCCGAGGAAACACCGAAACCGAAAGTGATCAAGTGGCCGTAAGAGGTCTAAGACTTTCCAAAGCAATATAGGGCGCTACGAGTTCTGATATAGATGTGACTATCGGCGATTGCCGGAGTCGCAAAGCACTCGTCGTCCAACTCGTTGACCGCGAGTATTTCCCAGTCGCCCGCTGCTTTCAATACTGATACCGCTCCGCCCTCTCCGATCAGATACACCTTGTCGTCGGCGGCCACCGGCGAAGAAAAGTACTTGTCGATCGCGCCTTGCAGCCGGCCTTGTTTAATTACAGTCCCGGTCGCTGGATCAAACGAGATCAGGATGCCACTGTCATTGATCATGTAGAGCACGCCTTTGTAGAGCAGCGTGGAGGGAACCTGGGGCACCGGCTTTTGATATCGCCAACGGATTGCAGTTGCGGTTTGATCTCCCTGTCCGCCCATTTTGATTGCCAGCAGACCGTTCTCTGAAGACATCATCGCGCGAAAGACCTCCCAGTCTTTCGCATTCAACTTTTCGTCGCGGTCCAAATCAAACGCCTCGAAGGCTGCAGCCAACATTTTGTCCATCTGATCGGCTCCGGAGACCTCCGTCTTGGCGATCAGCCCATCACCATTCTTGTCATATCTCGGCAATGCCTCAGCGAAAGGAATGGTGGCAACCTGCTTTCCCGGTTGATTGGTGGGAAAGCCCCAACCGTTGATGTACAGGTATTCAGCGTCATGACTGGCGATCGATTTCATCTCGCAGGCGAGGCCGCGGACCCACCACACCCGTTTGCCGTCTTCAACTGAGTAGGCCGAGAGTTGAAACGACTCGGGAATCACAATCTGTTTGGCACCCTGCCTGGGCTGGTAAATGATCGGCGTCGAGTAGCCGGAAATTACCGCCGGCCGTTCAACTTGCCAGCGTATCTTGCCTGTATTCTTGTCGACAGCTATCAGGTACGAGCTGGGGTTGTCCTGATCGACCGGTAGCACTACCTTATCGTCAACCAGGATTGGTGAGGCGCCGAAACCATAGAACATGTTGAAAGG
Organism: Pyrinomonadaceae bacterium; assembly: GCA_035263325.1. Lineage (GTDB taxonomy): Bacteria > Acidobacteriota > Blastocatellia > Pyrinomonadales > Pyrinomonadaceae > PSRF01. The sequence goes on from DATFRK010000748.1 coordinate 9,932, forward strand.
ACCGAGCGGCAGTTTCCAGCGCTGCTTGCCGGCCCCATCGAAAGAGATCAAGCCAAACTCCTGAAAGAACACGTAGACGTTCGTGCCGTCGGTAACCGGGCTGGGGGAGGCTGGTCCATTGACGTTTTGCAGTCGACCCTCACTTGAGCGCGGTACTTCCCGTTGCCAGAGAAGCTTTCCTGTTTGCCGGTCGAGACAGATCACAAATAGCTTGTGATTCTGCTTGTCTTTGCTGTGTGCGGTGACGAAGATGCGATCGCGTGTTAGCACGGGCGACGAGTGGCCCGGTGGTAGTTCAGTTTTCCAAACGACGTTCTTGTTGGGGCCAAATTCTGTCGGCAACCCGGTAGTTGCCGAAACACCGGTGCCGTTCGGCCCACGAAACTGCGACCAATCTTCCGCCGGCGCCCAGTTCTTCGCCAATGTGGTGGGTAAGGCCAACAGCAAAAGGAGCAAACCGATGAGCGTTGATTTTAGTTTAGGCGTTTGCATACTGATCAATTTTGACCCCTCAAATGATTCGTTGCCTCTGTGTAATCTGCGTAATCTGTGGATCAGTTCCGGGATGTCTCCGGCTTACCTCCCAGGTATTTCTCAAACCATTCAAGGTTAGCCTTCATTGCTGCTAGTTGCATTTTGGGCTCATTAGGTCCATGTGGTTGCCGGGGAAGTACCAGCATTCGGGTCGCCACGCCTTGTGACTTGAGGGCGTTATAGAACTCATAGCCCTGCGAAATCGGGACGCGGACATCAGCATCTCCCTGTTGGATCATCGTCGGCGTAGTGACGCCCTTAACGTTGAACATCGGCGAGTGCTTTTGATAAAGGTCCAGCGCTTCCCATGATTGACCACCGAAGTAATCAGGGACAAACCCGGGGATATCGGAAGTGCCATTAAAGCTCATCAAGTTCGTTACCGGGGCACCTGCTGAAGCGGCTTTGAAGCGGCGCGTCTGGGTGACGATCCACGAAGTCATGTAGCCGCCATAGCTCCAGCCCATCACGCCTAAGCGATCTGGATCTGCTACGCCCATCTCGATCACTTTGTCGACTCCGGTCATCAGGTCCTGGTAGTCACCGCCGCCCCAATCCTTGATATTTGCTCGGCGAAATTCTGTACCATAACCGCTTGAACCGCGCGGATTCGGACGCAAGATAGCGTAGCCTCGCGAGGCAAAAGTTGCTAAGGGGTAAACGCCACGACCACCAATAAACGACTGTACGAATACTCCGGTTGGTCCACCGTGAATGTTCAGTATCAAGGGCACTCGCTGACCGCTCTGGTAGCCGACGGGATAAGTGAGCAGCCCTTCAATCTCCTGGCCATCTTTGGATTTCCAGCGGACAACTTCTGTGCGGCCAATGGCCGGCATCTTTAGGTCCGCATTTACGTGGCTGATTTGTACTGGGGTTAAGTCCGATAGCGAACAGACGAATACGTCGGCGGGAGTATCAGGAGTTTGCCGAACAAAGGCTAACATCGAGCCGGATCGATTCAGATCGGGCGCGCCATAAACTGCGGGCGAAAGTTTGATCTCATCGATTCGATTGGCCCCCACGTCGAGCAGGTAGAACGGCGTCGTGGTCCCTTTCGGTTCACTAAAATAGAGATGTTTGCTATCGGGTGACCAGCCCACGATACCAGGCTGTCCATCGAAGGAAGCCATCAGGGTCTTGGGCTCACCACCGCCGGCAGCGAAGATTTCAATCGACCCGGTTTGCGCCCAACGCGGTGGGTTGTCAGTAACCAGGACGGCGATTGACTTTCCATCCGGCGAGTAGATCGGGGCATTTTCGGCGGCGGCCGAACTGGCAAGGGGCGTGACCTTCGCCGTGGCTACTTCCACCAGCGAAACATCTGAGGTGGTCCAATCGTTCGCTCCTGGCGTTTTAGTGTGACTAAAAGCGATATGTGAACCATCGGGCGACCAGTCGAAATCGACGACATTGAAATTACCGGTCGTGAGTTTGCGCGGCTCGCGTTTGCCGTTTGCATCCTTTTGCACAGGTACGACGTAGATCCGCGACAGCTTGAGATTCTCATCAACCCAGCGAAAGTCATTCTTCGCTTTATCGTTCTTTTCCTCTTCTTCAGACTTCGGATCAGCCATCATGAAGGCAATAGCGTGACCATCTGGAGACCACTCAAAGTCCTGTACTCCGCTCTTCACCTCCGTTAATGGTTCGGCTTCACCGCCATTCAAACTCAACAGGTAAAGATTGTTTTTGTTGTCCTTGCGACTCGAGGTAAAGGCCAGCCAATTTCCATCAGGCGACCACCTGGGATTGGTCGACGACTTATCGCCAAAAGTAAGCTGGAGGTTCTGTTTGGTGGCTATCGTGGCCAGCCAAACCTGAGTCACGAACTCACTCTTGTCAGGCGTCGTCACCGCCTCGTTGACGGTGTAGACAACTCTCTTACCGTCAGGTGAGAGTCGCGGTGTCCCGACCGCTTTGACCTTCATCTGTAGGTCTGGATCCCAGGTGGGCGCACTTGCCTGGCCCAGGGTGACGGAAGCGAAAAGGACCACGAGCAGCAACGATGCAGATAGGGATTTCATAATCGTTCTCCTGATCAAGTAAGCGTGTTGCCAAAGATGGTAAGTGTGGCACTGCTTTTACTAGTGAGGATTGGGAAAGTCAACAGCTAATAAGTTGAGTTCATGGGCCTCCCGGGATGATTGTTGAGTTCAGGCTCGACAGAGTCCGAAAATCTCCAGTGATTCGCAGAGAAATCCAATATCCTGGAGTGACCCAGCAGGAAAACTAAACTGACCATCAGTTCTTCATGACTATGCCAAACTCATCGCGCAGTACGCGCGCGTATTCTTCAGCGGTTGCTATCAGTCGCTCGTCGCGATGCTTTGCGGAGGTAGTGATGAGACGCATATCGCTCAAAGTTATGCGGCCATCGGGAGTTGCCAGGGAGCAGAGACGGGCCTTAGTGAAGTGTGAATCAGGAGAGGTTTGGTGGAAGTGACACATCTCTTCATAATCAGCATAGCTATAAGGTTGCAAAGTGAACCGATACTGGGCGGTCCACTCTTCACCATGTTTCCGGTTCATTAAGATCAAATGGCCGTTTTCTGTCACGATGCGAAAAGACTGTGTGCCTTCTGCCTGTTCAGCTCGTTCGTCGAGCCGGAGCGGCTCGACAAAGGATTCACCGAAGCCCACATCAGCCAGCCAACGCTCTGAGTTAGGTGGTGTGACCATCAGGGTCATGTGATCGAAGTCAGGACTGAATCCACCTTGAGGCCGCGCCACGCCTGCTGACAGCATTGCTACCTCGAAACCAAGACCGCGCAACAGGGCGGCAAACAGACCGTTTAGTTCGTAACAAAAACCACCCCGCCTGTGCGTTACTATTTTCGTGAACAAGGCCTCGTCGTTGAGAACAATTGGTTCGCCGGAATGAATACTTAGATTTTCAAAAGGCACCTGCTGCAGATGAGTTACGTGAAGGTCGCGCAGGGTCTGAGGTGTCGGAGCAAGCTGACCCTGGTAGTTGAGACGTTTTAAGTAAGCGTCGATATTCATCAGCAGCTTACTGAGGTTAACAAAAAAAGGGCTGAGACCGTAGTCTCAGCCCCAAGACTCTGTGAAGGACTTTCATCCTGCAAAGAGAATTTTAGAAATCAACTCTGAAACCAAATTGAAACGCTCTCGGGATGCCAGGAGCAAAAGAACCTGATCCCAGCCCGTAGCGATTGCTACGTTGTCCTTGAGTGGTGCCATTGATAGAACCTGCGGCACCAGTCAGGAAGGCGTCCAACCTGCTACCCGGAGGATCAAAGTTGGCGATATTGAAAATATTGAAGATCTCAATCATCGGTTGAATCTTTACGCGTTCCCGAATCGTGAAGACCTTGGAAATGCGCACGTCGGTGTTGCTGAAGGAATCCAACCCAACCTGATTGGCCGGCGCCAGTGGGACTGCCTCGCCGAAGTTGTAGACCGCACCGAGAGCTCTTAGTTGAGCTTCGGTGAAGAGGCCGGCTGTTACCAGGGAGCGGCCAGCTGGGGTTAACGTACCGGCGCT
>DATFRK010000749.1:0-5703 GCA_035263325.1 Pyrinomonadaceae bacterium
TCGCTCAATGAAGACCAACGACGCCTCCATCGACAAGCGCTGGCAGGGATGCTTTGGACTAAACAATATTACAACTATGACGTGGACACCTGGCTCGATGAACACGAAGCCCATCCAATCATCTGTCCTTCAGGAAAAGGAGTACGGAATGCGGAGTGGTTCCATATGTTCAACGGCGACATCATCTCGATGCCCGACAAGTGGGAATACCCCTGGTACGCGGCCTGGGACCTGGCCTTTCACACGATCTCGCTCTCACTCGTCGATTTTGATTTTGCGAAAGACCAATTGCTCTTGATGCTGCGCAGCCTTTACTCTCACCCAAACGGACAAATCCCGGCATACGAGTGGAACTTCAGCGATGTGAATCCCCCGGTCCATGCCTGGGCCACGCTCTATCTGTATAAAGTTGAGCGAGGCCTGGGACGCGGAGATCTCAAGTTTCTCGAGCGCTCGTTCAGAGGTTTAATGCTCAACTTTAATTGGTGGGTGAACCGCAAGGATCCCGACGGCCGCAACGTTTTCGCCGGTGGCTTCCTGGGTCTCGATAACATCGGGGTGTTTGATCGCAGTGCGCCGCTGCCTACCGGAGGTTCACTGGAGCAAGCTGATGGCACGGCGTGGATGGCCTTTTATTGTCAGAACATGTTGGAGATCGCTCTGATCCTGGCCAAACACGATCCGGATGAATACGAGGATTACGCCTTTAACTTTTTCCAACACTTTATGTGGATCGCCTATTCCATGGATCGTATCGGCATTCATGAGGACGAAATGTGGGACGAGGACGACGGGTTTTTCTACGACGTGTTACGTCTGCCAGATGGCTCGGGGAAACGCCTCCAGATCCGTTCGATGGTCGGTCTCCTGCCGCTCTGCGCGTCGACGATCTTTAGCGCTCAGGCGATGGAGAGCCATCCGCGACTGTTTGAATTGCTTAAACTATTCGCTGAGCGCCACCCGGAGGTCGTGGCAAAAGTCGCACCCACCCACGAAGGATATGTTGGCTATGGTGATCGCAGGTTATTGTCACCGCTTTCCAAGGAGCGCCTGGAACGAGTCTTGAAATACCTGCTCGATGAAAACGAGTTTCTTAGTCCACATGGCATACGTTCATTGTCGCGTTATCACCTGGACCACCCGTTCGTTTTCACTTTCGCGGGTCATGAGCACCGAGTCTCTTACTTACCTGCTGAATCGGATACAGGAATGTTCGGCGGGAACTCAAATTGGCGTGGTCCGATTTGGATGCCTGTAAACACGTTGATAGTGCGTGGCCTCTTAAACCTCTACGCTTTTTACGGCGACGATTTCAAAGTCGAGTGTCCCGTTGGCTCTGGTAGTCACCTGACGCTATACGAGGTGGCCAAGGAAATCACCCGGCGACTAACGAGTATCTTCCTGCGAGATGAGACCGGCAAACGTCCCGTCTATGGTGGCACCAAGAAGTTCCAGGAAGATCCACACTGGCGTGATTTGATCCTCTTCCACGAGTATTTCCATGGAAACAACGGCGCCGGTATTGGCGCCAGCCATCAAACCGGTTGGACAGGCTGCATTGCTGCTTTACAAGACTTCTTTGCTCGCGTCAGCTCAGAGGATGTGTTGATAGCTGAGGAAGGAGGACTAATGGCTCGAGTGGCCCAACAACAGGCCTTCGGAAAAGCTGTAGGCTCGACGGAACTATAAGTTTTGCGATGTACCCCACGCTCTACCAGGTAAACACTCGAGTTTGGCTTACTGAACTGACCCACGAACTGGGTCGGCCGGCGACCCTTGATGACATTCCTGACAGCGCGTTGGATCGATTCGCCGCCCTCGGTTTTGACTTCATCTGGTTTCTCAGCGTTTGGCAGACCGGGTTAGCGTCGCAAAGAATTTCGCGCTCGCTGCCCGAGCTACGTCGCGAATTTGCAAATACGCTTCCCGACCTTCGTGAGGACGACATCGAAGGATCAGGTTTTGCGATCACCGGTTACACCACGCATCAACGACTCGGCGGTGATGCAGCCCTTGACCGGCTGCGAGAAAGACTCCGTCATCGTGACCTCCGCTTGATGCTTGATTTTGTTCCCAACCACACCGGCCTCGATCATCCCTGGGTCGAAGAGCACCCTGAGTATTATGTCGCTGGATCCGAAGCTGACGTAGCGCGAACGCCGCAGAACTATACCTGGGCCAAGCGTAAGGGAGGCGATCTCGTTTTAGCTTACGGACGCGACCCTTACTTTCCCGGATGGACCGATACGTTTCAACTTAACTATGGCAACCCGGCAACCCAGGAGGCGATGATCGAAGAGTTACTGAAGATCGCCGGCCAATGCGACGGAGTACGCTGCGACATGGCAATGTTGCTCTTGCCGGACGTGTTTGAACGCACCTGGCAAATAAAGTCTGACCCTTTCTGGCCCAAGGCAATCTCACTTGTGCAGGCGCAACATCCAGAGTTCCAGTTCATGGCAGAAGTTTATTGGGACTTAGAGTGGACGCTGCAACAGCAAGGGTTTAACTATACGTACGACAAGCGCCTTTATGATCGGTTGCGTGATGGTCACACTCAGCCAATTCGTGAACACTTTCATGCGGACAAGGATTATCAGAATAGGTCAGCCCGTTTCCTCGAGAACCATGACGAACCGAGGGCAGCGGCAGTATTCTCCGACGACACTCAAAAGGCCGCGGCGGTCATCACGTTTCTTTGCCCGGGACTGCGCTTTTTTCATCAAGGCCAATTCGAGGGTCGCTTGAAACGAATTTCGCCTCACCTCGTTAGAGCGCCAGAGGAATACGTCAATGAAGAGTTACAGCAGTTTTATGATCGACTGCTCAGTGTCTTACGCCAGCCCATCGTCAGCGATGGTCAATGGCAACTACTCGAGTGTGTGCCTGCCTGGCAGGATAACTGGACCTGGGACTCTTATATTGCCTTTGGCTGGGAATCGAGTGAAGGACAAAGTTTGGTGGTTGCGGTAAATTATTCACCACATCAAAGCCAGTGCTATGTTCGTTTGCCATTCTCGAATCTTCCGGGCACGAGTTGGGTGCTTCAGGACTTGCTCGGTAACGCTGTTTATGAGAGAGAAGGAGATGATCTGCAAGGGCAGGGGCTGTATCTAGATGAACCCCCCTGGAAGGCATCGGTCTTTTCGCTATCGACAAGATAACGGTTATGAAAGCAATAACAGTCGAACCACTAAGAGCAGCCAGCATCCAACTCTCGGAAGTTCCGGAACCCGACCCGCATGATGGCGCAGTCCTGGTCGAGGCAATTGCGGTCGGTGTTTGTGGCACTGACGCGGAGATCGTAGACGGTAAATATGGCTGGGCGGCGCCGGGCAACTCGCGCCTGGTGCTGGGCCATGAGTCGCTTGGTCGCGTCCTGGATCCAGGTTCGGCACGATCACTCAAAGCCGGTGATTTGATAGCCGGAATTGTGAGACGCCCGGACCCGATTCCCTGTCCCAACTGCGCTGTCGGCGAATGGGACATGTGCAGCAACGGGCTTTACACCGAGCGAGGGATTAAAGAGATCGATGGGTTCATGTCAGAACGCTGGCGCATTGAACCAGAGTATGCAATCCGGGTTGACCCTGCATTGCGACTCCTCGGCGTCTTGCTTGAACCTACGGCCGTAGTCACAAAAGCGTGGGAACAGGTCTTCGCGGTAGGCAGGCGTGCCTTTTGGGAACCACGCACGGCGCTTATTACTGGCGCTGGCCCAATCGGACTCCTCGCTGCCCTGTTGGCAAAGGAGCAAGGGCTCGACGTTCATGTCCTGGACCGCGTCGAATCTGGTCCCAAGCCTGAGCTCGTACATGATTTAGGCGCAACTTATCACCACGGACTGGTGGCGGACATTGGGTTCTCACCCGATGTGATAATCGAATGCACCGGGGTGGGTGAGGTCATTGCTGCATCAATCAAAGCGGTTGCCCGCGGCGGCGTAGTTTGTCTTGCGGGGGTCGGGCGAGAAGGTGACTTTCCCAGTATTCCAAACGCCGAGATTAGCTCTGAATTAGTCCTGGGTAACAAGATCTTGGTGGGCAGTGTCAACGCCAACAAACGACACTGGTACAAGGGCGCCGAAGCGTTGACTAGAGCGGATCGTTCCTGGCTGTCGCGTCTAATCACCCGTCGTGAGGAGCCAAAGGATTTTGCCAACGCCTTCAAATCACGCGGACTGGATATCAAGGTAGTCATTCAGTTTAGCGATGTGTGACTCCGCTTCACTGGTGGCCAATGGAATCCAGCAACGCAAAAGAAGCCAGGAACTTATCGATGGTCGAGGCATCCAGATTCGCAGTCGGCTGTCCCACCACTATCTGATACACCCGTCGTCTTCCGACGACGAAAACGCGGCTGCGAAATGTGTACGTGGTGTTTGCACCGATGAATTCTCGGCCCCGATGATTACGCAGGGTTGTTTCGGATTCGGTTATTAGTTTCGCCTGTACTTCCTTCAGGAAGTTGTCGCGATCAAGATCCATTTCCTGCTGCTCGTTGAGATCGATCGGATAGTCAGTGATCCCGAGCAGGTAGATCGCCTCACCATCTTTGGCTACCCAAATGTTGGTTACAGTTTTTCCCGCCACTGAATCCTTTACAGATTGCTGTTTAGTGGGCGCGACTGGAAACAGGGCCGAGCAAGTATTATCCGGCGCCATGAATTTCTGCCAAAACTCCTCCTGGGCGGCACAGATTTGCGCTGTAGCTCCCACTCATTCTTGTAGCTGTCACATTTGCAGCACTCGTGGTGTTCCCTCTTCAGAGTAATACAGATCTACAGCTCGTTCTTTCCGGAGTTGTCTCCACGAAAGACATTCATCCATTTAATGATCCGTTAACGGAGGACTCGAAGTGACTAGCTTGCTCCAGGATATACGCTACGGCTTGCGCATGTTGTTTAAGCACAAGGGCTTTACCGCAGTGGCCACTCTTACCCTGGCATTGGGAATCGGCGCCAACACCGCAATGTTCAGCGTTTTAAATACCTTTCTTTTTCGCTCGCTTCCCTACCCGCAATCATCGCAATTGGTGCGTGTGTTTCGCACTTCGCCACACTCCCAGAGCTGGCCGCATTCAATCGCCAACTTCCTCGACCAACGTGAGAAGAACACGGTCTTTGAAAAGATGGCCGCCTATACCTATGCCAGCCGTAACCTGGTGGAACAGGGACAAATGGCCGAACGACTGATTGGAGTCGCGGCAACTGCGGACTTCTTTCCCTTGTTGGCTACGGCGCCGGCTCATGGTCGCGTTTTCGCACCGGAAGAATTTGAGCCGGGTGCTGATAACGTCATCGTGCTCAGCGACCGGTTTTGGACGAGACGTTTTGGAAACGACCCAAACATCATCGGCAAGCAAGTGCAGTTGGATGGAAAGACCGCGACGGTGGTCGGCGTAATGCCTCCCGGCTTTGATCACCCGATCCTTTGGGGCACAGTTGATTTCTGGCAGCCACTGGCCTGGAACGCTGAGCAACGGAAAAGTCGCGATACCAACTTTCTCTCTGCTTTCGCCAGACTCAAGCCGGGAGTATCCATCGAGCAGGCCCAGCAAAGTATGGTTACGCTGGCCGCCAACATTGGCAAAGAAAACTCGGCTAACAGCGGTGACAGTATTCGCCTCGAGCCGCTTCAGCGCTCGATGTCAGATGACGTCGGCCGAAAAGTGATGTGGTTCACCCTTGGCCTGGCCGGCTTC
>DATFRK010000750.1:0-3913 GCA_035263325.1 Pyrinomonadaceae bacterium
CCTCTTCTGCCCGAGACCGCATAGGCGTACCCGAGCGCCGCTTTCATCAGTGGACTGCCGCCCGAGAGGGCGCCGGCCTTGTTTAGCTCGGCGATTGCTTCCTCGAACCGATCCGCTTGCACAAGAGCAAGTCCCAGGCGCCAGTGGGCTACGCCGAAGTTGGGGTCCAATTCGAGCGTTTTAAAGCACTGCTCGACCGCCTGATCGCGCCTGCCTGCGAAGTAAAGGGTTGCGCCCATAAAGGAGTTCATGACGAGTGAAACCGGATCGAGAGACCGGGCCTGACTCATTTCGGCAAGAGCCTCTTGAAGCTGCCCCTTCGGAGTTAAATAATGAACAGCATACCACTGATGGGCTGTCGAGTATCGCGGGTTGAGTGCAATGGCGCGTTTGAAATCGCGCTCAGCCCCTTCCCAGTCCCAGTCATAATTCACCTTAACATGCGCCAGTGACGCATGTGCTTCGGCTAGCCTGTCATCGAACTTCAGCGCCTCCAGCGCTGATGCCTTCGCCTGCGGCATCGCCTCCCTGGGAGGAAGATAGTTATAGAACGTCATTCCAATGTAAGCATCCGCCAAACCCGCGTGCGCCAGGGCATACTGTGGGTCTCTCTGAGTTGCCTGCCGGAAGTAATCAATGGCTTTCCTGAACCCATCCTCCGTTCTTTTGTCCCAGTAGAAACGGCCCATCTGATACAGCCGATAAGCCTCGGTATCATTAGTATACCGTTTAGCCAAAAGCCTCCTCTCTTCGCCGGTCAATTTCGACTGTGACTCCTCGGCGATGTCCGTAGAGATCAACGCCTGAAGCGCGAAAATATCTGAAAGTTTGCGGGTGTACTGTTGGCCCCAGAGCTGTGATCCATCCGCCACGTTCACCAGGTCTGCCTGAACGATGAGGGTGTCACCGCGCAGAAGAACCTTCCCGGTGAGCACGGCTTCGACATTAAGGTCCCTCCCGATCTTGGACGGGTCTGCCGTTTGATCCTTGTAGCGGAACGCGGTAGTTCGCGCGATCACGCGCAAATTTGGCAGTTGCGACAGGTTATTGATCAGGCTCTCAGTGATTCCGTCACTCAGATATGCCGTCTGCGAATCGCTCCCACTGGTGAATGGCAAGACCGCCAGCGATTCAATCGGCGGGTGAGTCCTGGACCTGAGAGAGAGCATCCACCCGGCGACCGCCAGGAACGCCAAAGCAATGGCGATGGCGCCGGCGGCAACCTGGCGCCGTCTGATCGATTTAACTATAGATGCGACATTTGACGCGGGGACTGTGGCAGTGAGTTCCCCACTCCGCGACCCTTCCTCTTCCGTTTCGCTGAGAGCCGGCGGCGGAGTCGGTAATGTAATCGCAGTCGCCGTGTTGTTATTCATTACATCCTTCACGCTCGCCACAAAGCGGTAGCCTCGCCAGGGAATCGTCTCGATGTATGGATGCGCGTCCTGGCTCTCGCCCAATGCTTTCCTTAGCGTGGAGATGTTACGCGTGAGATTAGCCTCCTCCACTACAGCGTCAGGCCAGATCGCTTTCATTAACTCGTCTTTCTCAAAAATATGTCCGTTGTTCTCGACCAGGACTAGAAGGAGGTCAAAGACTTTGGGAGTGAGCGACACTTCTTCTCCATCGCGGAGCAGCAATCGTTCGGCGGTATCCAACTGGAAAGGGCCGAATTCATAAAAATGCTTATCTGGCTGATACATGATGGCTTACCGAACTTTTTCTGACCTTTTTCCGAAACTTTTCGCCACTCTCGAAGGACTTTGGCGCCACATTGAGAGTAGTTTCCAAAGCGAAATGAGCCGATGCGCAATGCCTGCACGGAAGAGGCTCATTTTATGGCAGGGCGGTGGAACGACGCAATTCATCGCCTTGCTCATTAATTCCAGTTTTCAGTTATCAGTTTTCAGTTTTAGTTTTCCAGATTCAATTATCGTGCGTTTGTCGAAATTGCTTATATCTTGCTTCCTCAGCCATCAGGCGACCCTGCGTTTGCCGAAATATCATTTTAAACGTGGGGTCGCTCGCTACGGGAGGTAAGTACCGGGAGTTCATCGCTGAACCTGGGCCTGGTGGCAGAGATCGATCAATATGTTTAGAGCGCCGGTCAAGTAATTCACCGAGAGGGTGGGACAGGTTTTCAATTTTCAAACTGTCGCGTGTCAAGAGCGCCTGACAGGTTGAAAACCCGTCCCACTCTCTCGGTGAATTACTTGACCGGCGTCCCAGGGAAAGAAGATCCATGCGATCAGGAAGTGGAGGTTAATTTAATGAAAGGAAGAGGATTGGCCGGCCGGGAGTGCCGGATTATGCAGTTCCTGCGTGCAACTCTACTAGGACTGCTTTGCGCTACTGCCGTCAAGGCACAGGATGCGGAACAACATCAACACGAACTCGGAAAGGTCAACTTCACAATCTCCTGTTCTGCTTCAGCGCAAAAACTATTCAATTACGCGGTCGCCTGGCTGCATTCTTTTGAGTACGATGAGGCCGAGAAAAGATTCAAACAAGTCACCACCACTGATCAGAAGTGTGGTATGGGCTACTGGGGAATCGCGATGAGCCACTACCATCCTATCTGGGCGCCGCCAACTTCAGCGGACTTGCAGAAGGGGGAAGCGGCCGCCGTGAGGGCCACCTCCCTTGGCGCGCGCACCAAGCGTGAAGGAGACTACATCGCTGCCATCGCAGTCTTCTACAAAGATGCGAACAAGCTCGATCACCGGGCGCGCGCGTTCGCATACTGGGAGGCAATGAAGCGACTCTACCAGCGCTACCCGAAAGATCGCGAGGCCGCGGTCTTCTATGCGCTGACGCTCATCGCGAGGGGGATGATGGCCAATGACAAGAGCTATGCAAACGAAAAAAAAGCCGCTGAAATTCTGACCCGTGTTCTGGCTGCGGAACCGGAGCATCCCGGCGTAGCGCATTATCTGATTCACAGTTACGACTTCCCTTCACTGGCCGTTCTGGCGTTGCCGGCGGCGCGTAGCTACGCGAAGATCGCTGTTGCCTCGGCGCACGCGCAGCACATGCCTTCACATATTTTCACCAGGCTGGGGCTTTGGCAGGAGGCGATTCAATCGAATCTCGACGCGGTGGCATCGGCGAAAGCATATGCAATCAGGAATCAGCTGAAGGGGGCCTGGGATGAGCAGCTTCATGCGCTGGACTATCTCGCGTATGCCTATTTGCAAAGTGGGCAGGATAAACAGGCGCGCCTCGTGTTTGAGGATCTGAACCGGATTCAGCAGGCCGAGCCGGAGAATTTCAAAGTAGCTTATGCATTCTCGGCCATCCCTGCCCGCTATGCGCTCGAGCGGCGGCGCTGGTCCGAAGCGGTGTCGTTGTCGCTGTCTCCGGCGTGGTTCCCCTGGCACCATTTCCCCTGGGCTGAAGCCCACCTCCATTTTGCGCGTGCCGTGGGGGCGGCTCGCAGCGGTGAGGTAGCCATGGCACGCCAGGAAGTCGAACAACTGGCGGCGATCAGGCAGGGACTCTCTGAAATCAAAGGTGACTATGACTGGGCCAGGCAGGTCGAAATACATCGCCGAGCCGCCGCCGCCTGGTTGGCTTTTGCTGAAGGAAAGCGGGGAGAAGCCCTTCAATTGATGCGTGCCGCAGCCGAGTTGGATGATTCAACGGATAAACATCCAGTTTCACCTGGCTCACTGATCCCAGCTCGTGAACAGCTTGCAGATTTGTTGTTGGAACTGAACCGGCCTGCTGACGCTCTGCATGAGTTTGAGACTTCACTCAGGAATACTCCCAACCGATTCAATGGGATTTATGGAGCAGCAATGGCCGCCCTGGAACTGGGAGACGAAACAAAGGCGAAGACTTATTTCAGCGAGCTCGTAAAACTTTGCCCTCTGGCAGACGGCGACAGAATTGAACTCACGCAGGCCAAAGA
>DATFRK010000751.1:0-8058 GCA_035263325.1 Pyrinomonadaceae bacterium
GCGCCGAACTATTCAAGGTTCCGGAGGCCATGTGGATACCACCGCCAACATTCGCCGTGTTCTGTTGTCCCGCCGTGGCCCCACCGATTGCTGTCGTGGCGTTGAGATTAGTAGTTACCTGCGCTCCACCATTGCCGAAGATACCGCCGCCTGAACCGGTACCATTGTTGTCACTATCAGCGTTGTTGCCCTGAATGCTGACCGTATTCAACGTAATTGCGCTGGTCGGCGTTGGACTACCCGCTACATCTATAGCGATACCACCACCGTTAACCTTCGCGTTGTTGGCGGCACCGCTTTGGCCGATGCTGCCGTTGGTCATAGTGATCGACGCCGCCGCATCGGCGGCGAGATTGTTCCAGGTGCTGTAAATGCCACCACCATTGTTGGCGGTGTTACCGGTGAAGTTCACGGCGGTGGTATTACCTATTGTGACACTGCCGAACAGCGCGTAGAGACCGCCACCATTGCCGTTATTGTTGTTGTCAGAGTCAGCGGTGTTGTTGGTGAAGTTGACATTATTAATCGTGATCGTGGACACGCTGTTGTTTGGGTTTCTCGCACTGACCCAAAGACCACCCGCATTAGCGGCTGCCGAGTTCCCGCTGAATGAACCACCGGTTATTTGGATCGTCGGCGAATTGTTAATGTGCAGTCCGCCGCCGCCGTCTGTTTGTCCGCTGGTATTAGTAGCGGCCGTGTTGTTGCTGAAGGTAGTCCCGGTAATCGTTACTGACGAGCCCCCTTGAGTCGCGACGCCGCCGCCGTTACCGGACGTGAGACTCGTTACACTGTTGCCCGTGATCGCCGCATTTGTGATCTGCAAACTCTGGCCCACGGCAGTGTTGCCGCCGGCGTAGTTAATACCGCCGCCCGTCGAAAAGTTCGAGACGTTCGATGAGATCTCGGTGTGTACTGCGGCGTTGTCTTGAAAGATAGCGGTGCCGGCCACAGACATCACGCCACCACCCTGACCGGCTGCTTGATTCGCGGTGATCTTACAGCCCGACACGGTGAGCGTGCCGGTTGGTCCACTTGCCGGCGTTCCCGGAGCTGAGTCGAAACCGTCATACTTTATTGCGCCGCCATCGGTGTTGTAGAACTGTTGTACGGGTGGGCCTGGATCTACCAGCACGTGAGGCGCATTGCCGTTGCGAATCGTGAGCCCGACAAAATTCACATTGCAGGCTACACCCAGACTTACAAAGTCATTAACTTCGAAAACTCGATCGATTCCTGTTGCCGTAGTCGCCCCGCCTTCGACGACCGTGACGTCGAGGCCATTACCTTGAATCGTGAGGTTACTGTCAACGTTCGCATTGTTGATTCTGTCGACTATATCAAGGTCGCCGGTGTTTTCAGCGTCACCGGCCAGATTAAACTCATCATCAAAAGTGCCGCTGGTCAAACGCAAGGTCCCGGGAGCATTAGTACTGGCAGCGAAGATAATTATGTCGTCATCAGGAGCAGCGTTTGCCTTCTTAATAGCGCCACGCAAACTGCAATCGTTGGCGGCCGCAGTACAGGCTGTCAGGGCCGAGTTGTCAGTTGTGGTATCAACAGTGGTGGCTGGATTTACCGGGAGTAGCCGAGCGAGTGGCTCCGGATTACCTTCACGAAGAACTACCAGGTCGGTCTTTGTATCCAGATTCAATCTCATCGGCAACACGGCGATTGGAACGCCGGCGGCATCTTCGGACTCCCACCCGCTTGGAGTTTTTAGGGGCGCTTGTTGGACCAACGAAGCTGCGCGATCCTTGCCGGCAACCGGATCTACTCGTTTTTCACCAGCCACAGTGTGAATGATCCTGAGTTGTTGGTTGGCTGGATCCGAAAGAATCAGGTCGTCAGACTCCATTGAATTCGTGACGCGTGTTGTAACCAACAACGGCACCTTGCTTGGATCTTGATTGAGGCCAGTGTTAACGGTGTCGGCCGGTATCCAGCTGTGATCGGAACCTTCCTTGACCAGTGTATGCATGTACGCGGTCAGGAGATCGTAACTCTGCCCGCTGCGGCGGAGTTCAATCCGCTTCGCCCTGATCGCATCTGATTCTGCTGTTGTGTACGGCCGGCGATCCACTTTGCCCTGGGTCGCAAACTGCACGCGTCCATCGTCGCCGAGGGCGGCGATTTCCACCCGGCCACCACGATCCCAAACAAACTGGCCCACCGCTACAGCTCGTACCGCAACGTCAAACGAAATGCGTTCGACCTGTTCAGGACCATGAATTACGTTGACCTCGCTACCCGCGGCAACGACCAGGTCCACGGTTCCATCACTATTAAAGCGACCCGACGTCAGTGCCGTTGCTACCGTTGGAAGTGAGTAGCTTTGTGGTGACTCGGACAAGTCGGAGTTCGGGTACAGCAATACCGTCGGACCTTGTGGTCCATTTACACTCAAAGCTAGATCGGCAACACCATCAGTCTGGCCGACGTCTGCAGCGAGTAGCGCCGAGATTGGACCGGGCAATACGGTAGGTTGCGCGGGAGCAAAGCTTCCCAGACCGTCACCCAACATCACGTAAAGGTTAGTACTACCGTTAGCGGCTGCGACCAGGTCGAGCCGGCCGTCGCGGTTTACGTCGCAGGTTTGCAGGAAATCAGGAGCCTCTGGCAAGGAGAAATCTCTCGAACCGGTCAAAAATGGCGGTGCGAAATTTCCCTCGGCAATGGCATCGATTGAAGCTCGAGTACTGGGAAATCTTGCTTCCTTGTTGCCTCGGCGAAGTGAGAGCGTGCCCGTACCCATGTCGTATCCTGTCACCACATCAGCCACGCCGTCGCTATCAAAGTCTCCGCTGGTTAAGGCGAGTGGATGAGCAATGCCCTTTTGAATGCTCTTCGAGAGTGCTTCGTTAACTGCGTAGCCGGCCTCCATTGGAGCGGTAAGTGAACTGGCCTCGCTTTTGGATTTCGCGGAGCTCGTCGCGAGATAGAACGCTACGGTCGCGCAAACTATGAATGCGCAAGAGGTCAAGACGTTCGATCTCAGTTTTAAGTAGGAAGAGGAGTTAAGGCCAGCGCGGTTCGTTCGGATACTCAACATTGTGGGCTCTCCTTGAGTTTAGAACGCTAAAGGCGGACGGCGATGTAAGAACGGAAACTTAGGACACCTGGATGGGCGACGGTTCGTTCGAAGCGAACCGCGTTCACTAAAGGAACCTTACTTTACGTCTTGGTTGAAGCCGCGGTCAACAATTTTGATCGAGGAAATGAACCGCGTCTGCCCAGCATTACTTGGAATGATGAGAAACTGAATGCGGGATTCTTGGTGGCCTGGTGATTCAAGACCCCTCACAGATCTTTTTGACTTCGAAGCAACTCTAAGTCCTCTCGCCGAATCTGTGGAGCAAAAGAACAAGCGTCTAACCTCCCCACGGATAGCGAAAAGTTCCAAAAGCGAATAGGAGAAAGATGATGAAGGTCTATCGTTTCTTCGACACGGTCCTTTGCTTAGTACTCCTCTGTCTATGTTCTTGGACGTCCGTTTCGGCCCAGCAGAGTGGCTCGGCGGCCTCTGTTTCTCGAAGCCGGGCGATCGTTAACGCGCCCGCCACTGGAACCGGCGGCGCATACCCATACCCAACCTCGTACCCGACTTACAACAGTCCAGTTCCGGTCTTCAAAGTACCCGATGAGGTAGCCGTTGAAGAATTTGTGAATTATCACAAGCATCGATTGCCGTTACCGAAGTCGGGTCAGGCAGTCGCAATGGACACGCGCTGGGGTAATTCTGAGGTGTCGCGTTCATTACGCACAGCTGTTTTGCAGATCGGCTTTACCACCGCCGAGGTCAATGAGCGCACCGACTTGCGTCCTTTGAACCTGGTCCTGGTCATAGACAAGAGCGGCTCAATGAGCGATAGCGACAAGATGTCACGAGTCAAGGAAGGGTTACTGACAATGCTCGGCAAGCTCCGATCGGATGATCTTGTCTCTATCGTTACTTTTGATGAGCAGGCCCAGGTTTTATCTCCCTCTAGTGCCGTTGGTGACGGGTCCGGCTTGCGGCGCGCAATCAGCTGCCTCGAGCCAGGTGGTTCAACCAACCTTCACAGCGGCCTGATGCTTGGCTACGCCGAGGCGAAGAAGCACTTTCGCGCCGGTGCGACCAACCGCGTGATTCTACTTACCGATGGGATTGCGAACGTTGGGGTGACTGATCCGGGGCGTATTGCGTCTGAGTCCTCTGAGTTCAACGGGCAGGGAATTGATCTCTCGACCATTGGCGTCGGACTCGAGCTGAACAATGACCTCCTTCGCACCTTAGCACGGTCGGGACGCGGGCTCTATCACTTCATCTCTGACTACAAAGACATCAATAAAGTCTTCGTCAACGAAGTACAGAGCCTTGTCTCTTCAGTTGCTAAGAATGTGCAGGTTAAGATCGAATATGGACCAGGGCTGCAGCTGGGAAAAATCTATGGCTACTCGCCCCGCTATGGAAATGGGACTGTGTCCGTTGGTTTGGACGATATGAACAACGGCCTGACACAAGTGGTGATGGCTAAGTTCCGGACAGATAGCCTTAAGGAGGTGGTTCCTGTCAAAGTGCGCCTCACTTATTTTGATGTGAAGCGTAAGTGCACGGTCCAGGAGGTGCAGGAACTTCGGTTAGTCCCGGCGGAAAGCGACTCATGTGATCTGCTTGCTGATGTCGAGGTGAAGAAGAACTACACCATCGCAGAGCTCGCCGACTCGCTTCACCTGATGACCACATTTGCGCGGCAGGGAAACTATACCCAGGCGCAAAATGCTCTTGACTTGTCAGTTGCCACAGCGTACCAGCGATATCCGAATATGGAGGACGAGGACATCAAGTTCATACTCAATATCGTCGAAGGTTACCAGCGAGATCTTCGTGTGTATAACGGGTACAACCGCAAAGCTGATTGCGGGATTTGTAAATGATCGCGACCGCAACGTGGTAAGAGTCAGACCTCTCCCCGCTAAAACTCAAGTAAGAAGCCTGGCAGCGTTTTAGGGAAGGATCTGCGCTGTCTGCGTGAGTTGCTTCTCGCCGACTTTCAACGTTACCTGATACTCGCCAGGCGCGACCTCACGAGGTTCACCCGGCGGCCTCGGTCGCGAGTCGCCGTCCGAGGCTTGCTGGAAGTTGAAGGCGCCAAGTTGCAATAACACGCGATTGATACCGGGTTTGACCGGCCCCTCAAGCGTGCGCAGAGTTGCGCCTCCAGCAGCCGTGACTGTAACCGTGACCTTCTCGTTCGCAGGCTCTTTGAGATAGTAGATTAGGGCAAGGCCATTCGGCTCGTTAGCTGTTACCACCTGACGGTCGCCAAGCAGACGATAGTTTCCCACTGCACCTTCATTTCTTCGCGACCTTGGCTGCACCTGAAAGAAATGAACGTCCTCACTAACAACCGAGTCGGTGAGTTCGCGCAGCACTGCGATATTCGTGATCCAAATTCCCCGGCCATAGGTTCCCACGATCAGGTCTGACTCGCGTGGATGGATCATGAGGTCGTGTACGGGCACAGTTGGCATGTTTCCCTTCATTGCGAACCAACGCCCGCCGCCATCGATAGTCACGAAAACTCCGGCGTCGTTACCGACGAACAGCAGCTTGGGATCCCGGTAGTCTTCGAACACTACATTGATCGTTCGATCAGGCAGGTTGCCGGCGATTGAGGTCCAGGTCGCGCCGTAGTCAGTCGTCCGGTAGAGAAACGGGCGGAAATCATCCTGCCTGTGCCTCGACTTCGCGACGTAGGCGGTGCCGGGATTTGCGTTGGAAGCGAACACGCGGTTTACCCACGCGTCCTCTGGCCCCCCTGCCTTGGCTACGTTGGCGGTGACGTCGGTCCAGTTCGTTCCTGCATCCTTGGTTACCTGGACTTTGCCGTCATCGGTGCCGACCCAGATGACACCGGCGCTGGCCGGCGACTCAGAGATCGTGACAATGGTGCAATGTTGAATGGCCGCGCCTGGTGGACTGATCTTGCTCGCATCATTAGTAGTGAGATCAGGACTAATCTCCTCCCAATGATCGCCGCGATCGCGCGAGCGCAACAACACTTGCGCTCCGGCATAAAGAGTCTTGGGATCGTGTGGCGACAAACGAATCGGCGCGACCCAATTGAAGCGCAAGAGCGGTTGGCCTGTGGGCCTGGTAGGAACGATTAGCTTGCGCGTGCGAGTCTGCTGATCGTACCGTCCAGGCCTGCCAAACTCTTGAGTGTTATAGACCCAGCGGCTGTCCGTGGGATCGACCTGGTTGTACATGCCATCGCCGATTCCCACTGTTACCCAGTCAGCGAGTCCGACGCTGCCCGACCACCCGTTGCTGGGCCCTTTCCACGATTCATGATCCTGGAGACCTGCATAGACGTTGTACGGTTCCTCCATATCGGCAGTTAGTGCATAAACTTCACCTAGTGGTAGGTTCGCCAGATGATCGCAGGTCTTGCCCCCGTCGTAGGAAACGCACACACCTCCGTCAGAGCCGGCCATCATCCGGTCAGAATTCTGGCCGTCGATCCAAAGAGTACGAAAGTCACCGAAGGCCCGCCTGAAGACCCGGTTGCCCTGTGGCCCAGAAAGGCCAGCCCACGTTTTGCCGCCATCCTCGGAACTGGCGATTGATCCGCCCGTAACGAAAATCCTATCGGCATTATTCGGATCTATGCGGAGCTGATTAAACGCGTAGCCTGTTTTTCTGCCGACGTCGTCTCGCGCAGAATTCATCTTGCGCCAATTCAAGCCGCCATCATCGGTGCGGTAGACTTCGCCACCGATCAGCCGCTCCGTGGTTGTCGCTCCGGCTGCGGTCGGTGTGGACGTTTCGCTTGACTTGTTTCGATTGTCGACTACAGCGTAAAGGATTTTCGGATTCTTTTGATAGAGGTCGAGGCCAATTCGTCCGATGATACCGTTGGGCAATCCTCCCGCAAGTTTCTGCCAATGAGCGCCCCCATCGGTTGTCTTATAGATTCCGCTCGCCTGGCCTCCATCTTCCAAACGCCACGGCCGGCGCATACATTCGTAGGTCGCGGCGTACAGCGTATTTGGCTGACTGCGATCGAGCACCAGGTCGATCGCGCCGGTTCGGTCGTTGAGGTAGAGGACCTTCTTCCAGGTGGCGCCGCCGTCAGTGCTCTTGAAGATGCCGCGCTCTTCATTGGTGGAGAACAGATGGCCCATAGCGGCCACGTACACTATCTCTGGATTAGTCGGGTGAATCACTACCCGGGCGATATGTTGAGAATCCTTGAGCCCCATGTGCTGCCAGTTGGCGCCACCGTCCAGCGACTTGTAAACACCGTCGCCTGGATAAGCGCTGCGGGTGCACGAGGCATCTCCTGTTCCGACCCAAACGATCTCGCCGTTTGATGGAGCGGTTGCCAGTGCTCCAATCGACGCGACCTCCTTACCTTCGAACACTGGTGTAAAAGTGGTTCCGTTGTTAGTAGTCTTCCAAACACCGCCGTTGCGCGCGCCGACATAGAAGGTGTAGAGATGAGCCTTCGCGGGCGTCTCGGGAACGGCAATGTCAGAAACCCACGCGCCAGCTCGAAATGGGCCAAGGTTTCGATAGACGAACCCGCTGTTGATGACTTGCGGCAGACGGGCAGAGTCGTCGGCTTTCAAAGCAACGCCTAGTGAGGCAATTGCCGCCAGGAAAACGATGATTTGTTTCATTCTCTCTCCGGTAGGTTCCGCCAGAGACCGGTACCAGTGCCCCGTCTCAATAGATCCAGAATGTTGCTGCGGCCATCAAGGTAGGTTCTGGACCAACTTATTGTTGCTGGTGCCAACGACTTCATTCGTCGTCGTGTTTAGTTCAATTGATTTAGGCTAAGAGTAACGCATACTACTCAGGCCTTTCTTTCAGATCAAGAGTAAATGCGCATATTTTGTGCTTGATTGAGCGCTAAAGCACCAGAATTGTATTCGCCACCTCTTATGCTCGTCATCAGCAAAATCCTTGCTCATCACTTGAATGACTTGCGCTGGGCGGGTAATAAGTAGTGTTGTCGACGGACCACTTTAATGAGCAACGACGGATCAGAATCCAAGACTGCCATCGCG
>DATFRK010000752.1:0-8736 GCA_035263325.1 Pyrinomonadaceae bacterium
TGTCTCCTTTCCTCGAGCTTGACGATGGTGTTTGGTGTGTCAGCGTCGAGTAAGGGGGACAAGGCCGGAGCGAGGAAGTGGATCCTCGCCACTATTTTCTTTGGCCTGACCTTCGTTGTGCTGCACTTGATCGAGTGGAGACACTTGATCGGTGAAGGGATGCGGCCATTTTTCCTGCCTGAGCACTGGGTCAAGGTGTTTACTACCACCGACGGTGTGCCACCCTCACCACTGTTTGGCGCCACATTCTTCACGATTACTGGTCTGCACATGTTCCACGTTGCTA
The DNA here is from genome assembly GCA_035263325.1 of Pyrinomonadaceae bacterium. Classification (GTDB taxonomy): domain Bacteria; phylum Acidobacteriota; class Blastocatellia; order Pyrinomonadales; family Pyrinomonadaceae; genus PSRF01. The sequence continues at coordinate 287 of DATFRK010000752.1, forward strand.
CCGGTGCGTTGTACCTGGGGATAGTAGCGGCGCGCGTGAATAAACTGAAGCACGAAGATATAGAGATTAGTGGACTGTACTGGCACTTCGTCGATCTCGTGTGGATGTTTGTGTTCCCGTTGATTTACATCATGTCAGTCGACGCAACTGGCGCCTTGTCCCATTGATAATGGAGGAAACCCGGAATGAGCGCACACGCTGAAGAGCATTTCGCCGGCAGTAACAAGCTTTTCATTTCGATTTGGGTTTGGCTGGTGCTGTTAACGCTGATCGAGATTTTCCTTGCCTACCGCCCCATGCCCATCCATTTCATGTTGACGATCCTCCTAGGTCTTTCGATTATCAAGGCCGCGCTGATCGTCGCGTATTTCATGCACTTGAAGTTTGAACGGCTCAGCCTGATTCTCACTTTGGTGCCGATGCTGGTAATCTGTATCTGTCTGCTGTTTGTGATGTTCCCCGATAGTTTTCGCTCTTCGGGTCTGCGTTACAAATATAAGGAACCACCCCCGGTAGCGCCGGCACCGGAAGAGCCCTGAGGTTTTGAAGTGAACAAAAAGCGCGCTTTTCTTCTCGTACTTCTTGGCGCCGCAGTCATTCTGCTAGCCAGCCCCGAGGTTTTCGCTCAGGGTTGTTCGATGTGTAAGGCGGTGTTGACGAGTTCGACCAATGGCCGCTTCATTCGCAACTTCAACATCGGCGTGTTGGTATTGCTGATTCCACCCGTTTCGATCTTCTGTTCGATCTTCATCGTCTTGAAGAGACACAATAGGGAAGCGGGAGCGGTAGCGACCGGAAGCCATGATTCTACTCATGAACAAGGAGAGTGAGCGTGTTATCCGGTTGCTCCCGGTACTGTATTTGAATGCCTGACGAGAACCTGCTACAGATTGACGTTGAAAAGCGAACGACTCGAGGACGAGCCTGCCCTCGCTGCGGGGGGAAGATAATTCCTTCCGACCGCGCTGTTTACCAATCCGCCGGCGATCCGAACGAGGTTTTCCCCATCTGGCAATGTGAAAGGTGTGGCTACGAGGAAGTCGGTGAGAAGCGCAAACCAGCGGGCAAAGCTAAACATTGAATGAGTAAAAATCATAAACGATGAGCAAAGAGCTACGTCTACTGAACTTAATATGCGTTCTTGCCGCCATAGTCTTCTTCGCATTTGCGGTCATCAACTTGTTCACTTCCGGCACAGTTATCTCTACGGATAATCTGTTCATCACGATGGTCTGCCTGGTGATGGCTCTGATCTTTGCCGTCAACCCTTTGCTCTATCTGAAGTCGGAAGGCAAACTGCCACTGCCGGGCCTGAAAGGGGCCACCGCCGCCAGCGCCCCCAGTCAACTCCCCGGCAGTAAAACCCCGCCACTTCTCGACGCCAAAGGCCGCGCCGTGCCCCCGGACGTACGCGCGATAGTCTCGAAGCTCGGTACCCAAACAAAAGAGGCTTCATAAGTCTCCTCGCTCCCGTCGTGGATTTACTTACCAGGAAAGTGCTGCACAGTTTTGCCGTTTGGCAGAAGGATACCCTCGACCTGCACGAACTGTTCGAAGCGGGCGGCAACGATCCCGAAGCTCGGACTGCCGTGTTCGATATTGTCGAACGCCTGGTCGCGGAAGGGTTGCTAATAGAACAGGGAAACGATTTCTATTCGCTTAGCGACAAAGGAAAAGTGGCGGCCGAAACTCCACAGGCAGATTGAAGTTTTGCGATGTCTGACTTCTATTCCTATTTGCCACACCTGAACGCGATTTTGAATGGCAGCAGTGCGGTGCTTTTGTTTTCCGGCTACTCCTTCATTCGCGCAGGTAAGGTGACAGCCCATCGGACTTGCCAGATCTCAGCGCTCGCAGTCTCCGCCCTCTTTTTAACTTCATACCTGGTCTATCATTATCATCACGGCACTACTCGCTTTACCGGACAAGGATTAGCGCGGCCGATCTATTTCACGATTCTTACCAGTCATACAATTCTCGCGATCGTTATCGTCCCGCTCATCGCCCTCACTTTTTACCGCGCCCTGCGACTCGACTTTGTGCGTCATCGCAGGATAGCTCGCATCACGTTGCCCCTCTGGCTCTACGTCTCAATCACCGGTGTGATTGTCTACCTGATGCTGTATCAGATCTATCCCTCTTGAGTTCTGACATGTCTGACAACGGCAATCATCCTGACACCCGACTCGCTCAACGCCAGCCCCGCAACTGGGGCTCGGCTCCTATCTTAGTTGTGGCCGTCCTCTTCGTCGCTGCAACCTCCCTTGCGTGGTACTTCAGCTGGTTCGGCCGAACTCTGAGCGATACCGAAATCTCGCAATACCTGGCAGACGAAAAACACCCGCGTCACGTGCAGCATGCCCTGTCACAAATACAGGGGCGGATGGACAGTAAGGATCCTTCAGCGAAAAAGTGGTATCCGGACTTGTTGCGGTTGAGCGGTAGTCCGGAGACTGAGTTTCGCCTGACGGTGGCCTGGCTGATGGGGTTTGATAACACAGTGACCGAGTTTCACGACGCACTTTTGAAATTGCTGCATGATTCTGAGCCAATCGTGCGTCGCAACGCTGCCCTGGCCCTGGTCAGATTCAATGATCACAGCGGACGGGAAGAACTCGTGTCGATACTGCGACCTTATACGGTGCAAGCACCGCGCGATGGCGTGGTCGCCAGTACTTTGCAGGAAGGATCGCGCGTCGCGCGTGGCACCTTGCTAGGGCGAATTCAGCAACCTGATGCCACGTTGAGCGAGATTCGATCGCCGCTGCTCGGTAGGATTAATCAAATCAACAAGAAGAATGGCGAACACGTGACCGCGGGCGAGGAAATTCTGAGCCTGAATTCTGACGAGGGAAGTATTTGGGAAGCGTTGCGAGGCCTCTCGTTTGTGGGCGAGCCCCAGGATATCGATCTTATTCGCAGTTATGCTGCCAGCAACAACGCTGTCTCCGACAATACCAGGAAACAAGCGGCCCTAACCGCTGGCGCCATCGCCAGCCGGACCAACCAAACAAACTCCTCAACTAAGCAGTAGGCGGTGGCGGGGGAGCATCGGGAAGCGTAATCCCGTGGAGCGATTCCCAGTCGTCTGTCGGCACCATCTCGATCGCATCCCACGGGCAGCCATCGAGAAAGGCTCCGTCAGGTCCTTTGCTGGTACATTTCTGACAGCCAATGCACAGGTAGGGATCCACTTCGATTCGTCCGAACGGAGGATGGTCTTCGTCAGGCACCCAGAACATGCAGGCTTCAATCGGACAGTATTCAATGCACGCCGGCGAACCGGAACAACCGGTGCAGCAGTCAGTCGTAATCGCGAGAATACGTGGCCGCTTCTTCCGCGTAGCTTTTCCGTCGCCCTGAGACATCGGCCAATGTTTGTCTACGATGTCGAACATCCGTCTTTGAGCCCTCGCGTTCGTGGGTTTTGAACTCTAATTGGACTCTAACATAGCCTTGCTTATTTCCTCAACGATTTGTGTCGTCGTGCCTACTTGGTCGCTGAGTTGCATCACCATTGATAAATCGAAGACAAATCTGGAGGAAAATCGAGCATGGAGATCATCACCGGTATTTTTAGAACCAGGGTTGAGGCCGAAGCTGCCCTGGAAGAACTTAGGTCGCTAGGAGTTCCCGATGGTCGAATAGGGCTGTTACGACCCGGAGTAACCGAAAAGCAATTGGAAAGAGATTTACCAGTCAGCGATACGGAGGGTGAAGGTATGGGCACCGCTATGGGAGCGACCGTTGGCGGGGCGATTGGTGCGGCTGGCGGCGCCAGCCTGGGTGCCGCAGCCGCCAGTTTGGCAGTGCCTGGTGTTGGACCAGTGATTGCCGTAGGCCTGGTTGCCGCAACCTTGTTGGGAGTTGCCGGCGCTGCTACTGGGGCGGTGGCTGGTAAATCGATGGAGGAGGCACTGGGCGGAGGCTTGCCCCACGAAGATCTATACCTTTATGAAGAGGCCTTGCGACGTGGCTATTCAGTCGTAGTTGCGTTTGCGGAGGATGGCCCCCAAACAGACCGCAGTCGGGAGGCAATGAAGCGCTTCGGAGCTGAAGACACAGAGACTGTTCGCGAAAGTTGGTGGCAGACGTTGCGTGAGAAAGAGAAGGTTCACTACCAGGGGACGGGTAGTGACTTTGAACGTGATGAGCTAAGCTATCGGCGCGGTTTTCAAGCAGCGTTACATCCAAAATCGCGAGGCAAATCGTACGCAGAAGCCGAGCGAGAGTTGCAGCAGAAATACAACGGTGAAGAGCTGACGCGAGCTTTTCGTTTAGGCTATGAACGAGGCCTGGCTTACCAGGCAACCGTGGTGGAGATTTACAAAGTTTGAAGGACTTCCTATTGAATGCAGGCGTACTGGTCTTGATTCTGGGTCTCAGCGCCTTCATTACTAACTGGTTCGCGCGCGCGATGTACATTCGCTGCGTCTCATGCGGCACTCTCAACGCCCGACGGCGTAAGGAGTGCCGTATTTGCCAGGTACAACTCCGAACTGAAACATAACTTCTGTCCGAACGACCCTACAACTATGTCCCAAGCGCCCTTATCTCCCGGTTGGGAGACGCATGCCGAACAGACGAACTATCGCGAAACACCCAACTATCAAGACACGATAACCTACGCCAGGCGGCTCGCTGACGCTTCACCATTCATCGAATATCGCAGCTTTGGCAAAAGTGGCCAGGGCCGGGACCTGCCGTTGTTGATAGCTTCTGAGTCGGAAACTCTGACGCCGGCAACAGCTGAGGCTGAAGGCAAAGCCGTGGTTTTGATTCAGGCCTGCATTCATGCCGGTGAACCTGACGGTAAGGACGCGGGACTGGCGTTGCTTCGCGATATTGCGATCAGCAAAACGAAAGCTGGTTTGCTCAACAACGTAGTCTTGCTTTTTATGCCAATCTACAACCCGGACGGTCACGAGCGGTCCAGTCCCTTCAACCGGATCAACCAAAATGGCCCAGCGGAGATGGGTTGGCGTACCACCAGCACCTATCAGAACCTCAATCGAGACTACATTAAAGCTGACACGCCGGAGACCCGCGCCTGGCTCGCATTGTGGAATGAATGGCAGCCAGATCTGTTCATCGATTGCCACGTAACTGACGGCGCTGATTACCGCTGCAATATTACCTATCACCACGCGACTCATGGCGGAATTGATGTTGATGTACTCGAATGGGAACGCAACATCTTTGGGGGCAAGGTTGCGCCCGCGACAGAGGCGGCGGGCAATGTGATCTCCTGGTATCTCGAATTCATCGATAATCGAGATCTAAAGTTAGGTACCAGGGACTTTTACGGCACCCCACGTTTTTCTACTGGCTACACGCCGCTGAGAAACCGGCCGGGAATCCTGATTGAAACGCACATGATCAAGGACTACCGCTCCCGAGTTGTTGGCACCTATGACTTTCTGCGCTTGGCGCTCGAAGAAGTGAATCGCGACCCGGAACGACTGCGAAGCATCGGCCGTGTCGCGGATGAACAAATGGTCGAGGCAGGGAAGACTTACGATCCGGCAAGATCATACCCGCTTGATTTTGAATTGACGGATGCAGCTACTCCATTCCAGGTAAGGGCATTCAGTTATCAAACGGACCGAAGCGATATCTCCGGTGATGTGCGAGTAGTCTATGGTACTGAGCCGCTGGATCTGACCGTGCCGATGTACCAGACCTTCCGGGTTAAGACGGCCGTGGCGCCGCCGCTTTGCTACATCGTGCCGATACAGTGGCAGGACGTGATTAGTCTCTTGCAGACTCATGGTTTGCAAACCAAGACCTTGAGCGAGGCTCTTACGATCGAGGTTGAGTCTTATCGATTTACTAATGTGCGCTGGCCCGCTGGTCCATTTGAGGGTCGGCATCTGCCGAGTTATGAATTGGAGTCGTTTAAGGAGTCTAAGCTATTTCCTGCCGGTTCCGTTTTAGTGCCCCTGGCACAACCGTTGGCCCGGGTAGCGCTCAATCTCCTGGAACCTGGAGCTCCAGACTCGCTGGCGAAATGGGGCTTCTTCAATGCTACTTTCGAACAGAAGGAATACGGCGAGCCTTATGTGCTGGAAGCGTTAGCCAGAGAGATGATTGATAAGGATCCGAGTCTGCGGCAGGAGTTCGAACGCAGGCTAAAGACCGACTCAGCTTTCGCGAGTAGTCCGAGTGCGCGTCTGGAGTTCTTCTATCAACGCTCCCCATATTGGGATCAGCAAATGATGGTCTACCCCGTGGCGCGGGTAACAAATCTCCCTGACTCGGTGGCGCGACTACTGGTTGACTGACGTAGGCAGCTTTTCGTCTAGTCTAGCGGCAAAGTAAATGACGCCCGAGCGTGCCAGCGTTTCCCAAGCGCAGCACAGACCGGGCGTCTGGCAGGGCAAACAGTGTGTCGGTTTGCCTATAACGCTGTGCGTCGTCCTGAAATGATGTTGATGAGCAACACCACGAGGGCCAGCACCAACAGTATGTGAATAAAGCCCCCCACCGTGTAGCTACTTACCATTCCCAGCAGCCACAGGATTAAGAGAATCACAAAAATGGTCCACAACATTTCCTTTTCCTCCTTATTGTCAGCCCCTAGATTCGTTTACTTACTAAGCTCTTGAGCGCTGAATGAGCAATGACCATGCCAACTCGGGGTAATGAGCGGGGATAAAGCGCGTAACCTCAACTTAAGCGAACTTTAGCGATGTTACAAAGCGCTGTAAGCAACGCGTACACTGAAGCTAAGAGTTCGACTCCGCGTACGAAAACACGCCACTCCAAAAAGTACCGATGCGAATTTGATTCATTGGCGTCTTGTTCAGCCAACCGACCATCGCGGTGTGCATCCCGTTCCCTTCGGCTTTGTCCCTTGTCCCAGAGGGACAGAAATGTTTATAGATTCTGATGTTGAAAAATTTGGCGGCTCCGCAGGGGCCGGATGTTAAAAGTGAAACATGTCGCTCCTCCGGAGCGAGCCCCTATTTGGCGAGCGCGGTGCTATAAACATTCTGTCCCTCCGGGACAAAGAGCCAGAAAACAGTGATGACATCAGTCAGAAAACAATGATCACAAAGTCCCGCGCACAAAATACTAAGGACAAATCACTAGAACGCTCGCTTTCCACCGGGATTCGGAAGGTTCTTCTGGACTTATTTCGGCACCCACTGCTAAAGTTAGACAGCGTTCGCTAAAGTAGTTTGCGAGTGCTGTTTTCCAGCCCTGTCTCGGTTTCTGCGTGCGGTGTGCTCCCGTCCTAAGCTCCGTCGCCTTTCTCACCGATTCTTTGGCGTTTGGATATTCCCAGTTTATTGGAGTAGTGCTTTAGATATCGTTTCTCTGGAGGTTTTCCTGTATGCCCACCCCCCCACCCAAAATGTTTCTGCGTGCCCGCCGAATCATTTTGAGTACTCTCGCCATCATTACTCTTGCAGTTGCTGTCATAGCTTCAGTAGTTCTTTATGAACGACATCAGTCATCAGTACAAAAGATTAATTATTCCGAACTCTACAAATTGGCCGAAACCACCTCGTCCGGTGCGCTCATAGTTGAAGGTGAAACAATCACCGTTAGGAAGTCAGACGGCACTTCCGTAGAAGCAACCGTCACCGGCGAAGCGGCGCAGCATGAAGTAGTCGAACTATTCCGCAAGAACAACGTGCCGGTGGAGTTTCGCGCACTGCAGCCCGGCTTGTTGGTTTCGGTGTTGAACTGGGTCTTGCCTTTGGCGAGTCTGTTACTACTCGGTGTGATTGGTTGGCGAGTCTATTCGAGCATGAGTGGTCGTGGCCAATTCGAGCTTGTTGATCGCAGTCGCAAGCAAGACGTGGGCTTCGATGATGTGGCAGGAGTTGATGAAGCACGCGCTGAACTAGCCGAAACAATCGAGTTTCTCAAAGACCCCGCGAAGTTCGGCCGGCTTGGTGGCCGAGTTCCGCGTGGCATTCTTTTGTATGGCCCGCCAGGCACGGGCAAGACTCTGCTAGCCCGAGCGGCAGCTAAAGAAGCGGGTGTGCCTTTCATTGCGGCCTCCGGTTCGAGCTTTCAGGAGAAGTTTGCGGGTCTTGGCGCGGCGCGTGTTCGTCACCTGTTTGCCAAGGGACGCAAAGTGGCTCCCTGCATTATTTTCATCGACGAGGTGGACGCACTGGGCCGTCAACGCGGTCGCGGCGGTGATTCCGCGTCAGCCGATCAGGATCAGACCCTCAACCAACTGTTGGTAGAGATGGATGGCTTCGACCAGTCGAGCTCGGTCATTGTGATCGCCTCGACTAACAGGCCTGACATTCTCGACAAAGCATTAACCCGGCCTGGCAGATTTGATCGGGAAATTGCAGTAAACCTGGCCGATGTCAGCGGACGAGAAGCGATTCTGAACGTACATGCGCGACACTTAACACTGCAAGACGGTCTTGATCTTCAGTGGATTGCGCGCGGCACCCCAGGCTTTTCCGGCGCCGAGTTGG
>DATFRK010000753.1:0-3418 GCA_035263325.1 Pyrinomonadaceae bacterium
AAAACTGCACGGCTGTAACTACGATTGGAACGAGGATGCCTTCACTCTCTTCACCAAAGGGGTCGACACTATTTGCTCAGCGCATCCTGACGCGAGTGCGGAGAAGACCGAGGCGTTAAGGCAATCGGAGCGAGAGAAGCGAAAGAAAAACCTCGCGCGGCCGCAGGTAGGCGTCATCGCTCAGGACGTGGAGGCGGTGTTGCCGGAAGCAGTGACCACCGATGAGGAGGGATACAAGTCAGTCCACTATCATCAATTGATTCCGCTTCTGATCGAGGCCATCAAGGAACAAGACCTCGCCGTCACGGCGCAGGCCGAACTTCTCGCCCGGCAACAACGCGAAATCGAGCGACTCACGCGGGATATCGACCGGCTCATGCAGGTCGTAGCGGTTAGCGTGTAGTAAAAGGGGCTTTCTCTGTGCAACAGAGAAGAACCAAAACCCGAGGGAATGGGCACTACCATGTCTGAATTACTACTAGTCCCAATTCATATCGACGCCTTATACGTCGGCGACACTGGCGCGCGGCTAATCGCGCCGCTAGCAGACTTCACGAAGATTCCTTACGCCTGTTGGATCACTGAGGGCCGCCGCCCGCATCAACGTACGGTGTCGAAGATGTTCAATACGGACGACCCGTTTACGAGCCTGAACATCATGCGCCAGCCTGCGGCACTCGCCAACATCCATATGAATTACATGCCTCAGGCGACGGGTATCCACTTGCACTGGTCGCTGCCGGATGCGCTGACCGTCATGCGTGCCGATCCCGACAGCAACAACCGTTTACGGTTCCCACAGGTTCCCAATCGTTGGCTGATTACGAGCAAGACTAAAGCGAACAACGAGTGGCAAGTCGAGTCGCAGTGGGTTGTAGAGAGTGATTTCCTTTACCCGGAAGGAGCCGGCGAAAGCGGAGTGGCTCAGCAAACCGCCATCACCTTTCCGATCGTGCCGCTGGACCAGTACCGGCAAGTGTTGACGAACCCGCCTCCGCCGCAACCTGACAAACCGGTCAACGTCAACTACCCCTACAGCGCAGTTTACTCCGCGCCGTTCCGCTACATGGGACAAGCACAGGCAATTGCGGATTGGAAGGCAACCGATCCGAGCACTAATGACTACCTGTACAAGTTCATGCCCGATGGGCTGACTGCCGTCGGCTATGGCGATCCGCTGTTTGCGGCGATCTATACAAACTGTTTCAGTGTTTTTGGTTTCGTGCATCGCGGCGCAGACAACAACCAGGCGCGCCGGTACGACATTCTTGGCTGGTACGAGGACACTACGGATTGCTTGCAACTGTTCGCCGCGTTGGCGAAGCAGAAGCCCAGCATCAATCTCTATGATTCGCTTGTATCGGAGTACAAATGGAAAGTAGAGAATCCGCCCGCCGAGTTTCCCAGGCTCAGCTTGTATTACGCGAGCATTGATATAGAGCCGCAATTGAAACCCAACCCCACGCTCGCCGGAGCGACGACGAACCCCAACGCGCCACCGAGTTATTCAAAACTAAAAGTGGCGGTCGGTAACACCGGCACCGAAGCTCTTTCCGCCGACCTCGCCGACACATTGGCCGGCGCCGATGCGGCCAACCGGCTCATCATGGAAGACCAGCTTGAAGCGATCGGGCTGCGTCATGAACTTGGCGACACGAGCATCGATCTCGACGCTCGCTTCAGCGAGGCGCGTCACAACAAGGGCTTTCAACCGCGCCCCGGAGGAACGCTCTGGTCCGTTCAATTGCGCAACAAGAGTAAGAGCGCCGGCAAGTCAACCACCGAGCCACCATCAGAACAGCCGACACTGCCACCAGACCTTGCGGGTTTTTTGAATGAGCTCAATCTTCGACAGGCGGAATACGATAGTGCCTGGCAGGAAATCGAAACGCTGCGCCATCGAGTCTTCGCTGACTGGTATAAATTCGAGAGCGCCTTAAACGTTGGCACGACGAACCCGACGGTGCTCTATATAAAAGAGGACGACGTCCCCCCCAACCAGCAACATCCTGGCAATGACACACTTGATCCGACGTGGGCGAACTTCAAAGCAGGCACTATCCAGCCGGTCGATTTCATCGGAGATGACGACGAGATCCTGCCATACGTCATCGAGGGCAGCCTGCAACAGTTGCAGCAGCGAGTTGCCATGGCCGGCCTCATCGAAATTGCCAAAGATGCCGACGGAAAAGTCACCTTCTCAGCGACAACAGCTAACGACAATCCTTACGTGGCTAATCAATACACGCTGGCCCAGGGCGTGCTGCTGCAATTGCAGCAGTTGACGTCGCGGGTGGACGAGCACAACGCGAAGCCACGGATGAAGGATGCAGAGCGCGAGTTCTTCATCGTGCGCAAATCAGCTCCGCGATTCTGGCAACCTAATGAGCCTGCGGTATTGCTGAAAGGCGCGGGGGTACCCTCAACTCTCAGGCACGGCGAAGATGGACGAGCCAACGACGACGACACTCTGACTTGCCAGGTGCTCAACGTTTCGACCGCGCTGGACAATGGCGGAATCAGTTTGCAACTGCGCACCGGCGATCCGCACCAGGTTGTGCAGACGATCCAATCCACGATCGAGAGTCTTCGTCCGAAGAACGTGACGCCTGACACGATCGGCTTCTCGCAGCAGACAGAAGAGCCCTGGCATCCGATCAGTCTCGAATGGGAAGTCAGTGTCTGGCCCGAGACTCCCGGCATGAGCACTAAAGAAAACGACGCCCTCGCCGGCCATAACTACCTGCCGGGTTTTGTCGGCTCAAACTATGAGTTTGACGTCAACGCGAGTGATCTTAGGTTGACGCACCTGCCGAGCCAGTTCGCCGCCGGCGAGAGTGAGAATATCTACACAGGCAGGACCACTTTGACACCGGGCGCCGCGGAACAGCTAGGCTTCAACATCGCTCAGTATCTGATGGCGCTAACACTCCTCGATCTAAAGGACGCGATTGGTATCGGACTCAACGACGAGCTCGATTATCAAGTCGACAAGAGCCTGATCGCCTGGGCGCAATTGCACTTCACGCTGACCAACGTGCCGGTGCTCAAAGATCCAGCGACGATCACAGGGCCAGACAAGCAGGAGCAAATCAAAGCGCAGCAGAACGCCGTTGCCGACTGGTTTCGCACGCAGCACATTTTTCGCGTCGCTGACGCAGGTGCGATACCGCGTTATCACCTCGTCGACCTCGACGATACGAAGCACTTTCCCGTTGGTTGGTATAACGGAAAGCCGACCCTGAACGGCTCAACTCTGACAACCTTCGGCGCGCTGCCTCCTGCTGAGCAGGTACAAGATCCGTTGAACACGGCGGTGTTGGCCTACGCCAAGCTGGGCGCGGAGAACGTTCTCGCACAGTCGCTGGGCGGTTTGAACAATGCGTTTCTGATGCGTCAACAAATTCCACAACTGCCG
>DATFRK010000754.1:0-10427 GCA_035263325.1 Pyrinomonadaceae bacterium
TCCGCCGGAAAGCCAAGTTTTACTAAGCGCGCAGTACGGTCAGAGTGCATCTCCTCCTGAAGCTCCTGGACCTTCGCATACCCTTCTGCAATAGCCTCGGGGGTCCATTCTCCGGCTGCCAGGATCACAAGTGCGTCAAACACCTCTTCATTGAGACCTGCGGTGCTGGCCAGGGTATCGTGCCGGCGATTCATTGCCAGCGAGAGACGTGAACGGAGTAGCGGGTCAAGAGCCAGCTGGTACTGCAAATGACTCAGACCGAAGGCGACGTGGCGTCCTTCATCCCGGGCAGTCAAACGCGCGACCTGGCGGGTTACTGGATCAGGCGCGTGTTTCTCGAGGAACCACAAGAGATTAAGAAACGTGCCTTCTCCCAAGACAGAGAGTAGAAATGAAGCGAGGCTAAAGTCAGGTTCATCGAGCAGTGTCTTTAGTGACTGTTGTCCACTGACGGTCGACAATCCTAACTCAGTACCGCGTAGAGTTGCCCGGCGAGTAAAGACCTCGACGTGTCTTGCCTCATCTGCAATCTGGATCGCTAACAACTGCATGACTTCGCGAAAGTGAGGATGAATTTGGGACAGGAATCTCGCCGGCACCAGCAAGGCTGCGTTTTCATTTTCAATCAAGTACGTCATGACCTGGACCACAGCCTGTTCGACCTCAACGGGAAGCTCAAATTCTGCGTCCCAATCGATGGCTGAAGCCGGATCCCATTGGGCTGCGGCTGCCTGCGCGTAAAGTTTGGGGACGTTATCTGCCCAAACCTCTTCCTTGTCCGACAGAGCAAAGGAAAACTCTGGTCCACCGCTTTCCACTCTCGCGCCCCGGGCCGCCAGCCCCCAGGTTGGCTGCGGCCGATTCAAAACGGCAGCATCAGCTTTCGGATCTGGTCGACCAGTACTTTGCGCGTCCCGCCAGCGACCGCTACTTGCGGAGCCGCGAGTTATCCAGGCAACAACTCCTGCGGCTCCCGAATCGCCATTCAAACTCAAGTCGTGTCCCTGGGCGCGGCACCAGGCTCGCAAATGGACTGACAGCGTAGGATCACTTCCTCTGATAGCCAGGCTTGAACCAACGGGGAGCGCGTTGAGTTCCCGCTTAATTAGTAGGTGAGCCCCACGCTCAAACGAAAGATCCTTAATATCGATAGTTCGCCGCTGCGATTCTTCCCTTCGCATCATAAAAACCCGCCTCGTCGACCGCCTTGTCGAGCGCCCGGTAGCCTTCTAGTCTTCCCTCGCGCCAGGCTTTCAATCCTTCCAGATCCATCAGCGGTCTTACTTGCGCATCGTCGTAGGACATATTGAGGAGCAGCTCACGAAAACGAATTACCAACTGCTCCGGCGCTGCTGGGCCAACAGTGAAGTTGCAGTGGTCGTAAGCTGCCGTTTGACCGAGAACTCGCGTGGCGCCCGCAGGCAAAGTTCCCTCCGCCGCAAATGCCAGGTAGTTGCCGTCGATTAAACACGCAGCGTCTACTTTGCCTGCCATCAGGGCCCGGGCGGCTTCGCGTTCACCACCAATGTGATCCCCATGCTTGCCGGCGAGTAGGTCGTGATACACCACAGCAAAATCAAGTTCCGGCGTCAGACCTTGGCCGCGCAGGTAGGAAAGAGGCAACAAAGTCGCCTGCGGAGAATCAACTGCTCCCACCGCTACGCGTTTACTCTTGAGATCGGGGATCGTTTTAATACCTGAATCAGACTTCACGATTACCAAAGAAGTTAGATCCTGGTCCGTATCACGCATCACAATCGCCGCGACTCTCTGCCCATTCGCCTCCGCCTGGCGTTTTGTCCGGATCCAGGCAAGCGGCGAGTTCCACGCGATGTGAAACGCTCCCGCCAGGTGACTCTCAACCTGTCGCTCATAGTTGGAGTAAAGCACGTAGTCAAACGACAAATCACGACTGGCAAAATATTGCTTAAACCCCTCCCAAATGGTGACCACCTTGGGATCGTAGGCCACGGCGCCTAACACTAAGGTCTCCGGCATTGATTCCTCCTTGGGTCGGCCACTTGAACCCTTGATTCCATCGCAAGCATAGAGTTTATGTTACTTCCTTTAGTTTCCCATTTACGCGTCTCTAGCCGTTGTTGGCTCAATAGTAAACGAACACGTCAAAACCCAAGAAACCGCCGGCCTTGCCGAGTGGAGGTTCAATTCTTGACTACAGGGCAATGTGTCAAAACTCTAATTTGCCCTGCATCTTCGTTTCGTGTTAGTTCGCGTGATTTCGTGGATCGCATTTTGACAAGAGAAAAAGGGCGATCCACGAAATCACACGAACTAACACGAACAAAAACCGACGGGTATTCCGAGTCTTGACTCAGTCTCTTTAGATCGGTGGCGTCTTAAGCGCGAGCAGTAACTACCACACCTTACTCAATGCAACGGAGCCATGAACTCGACAAAATCGTCGTCGCTCTTGTCCGGGGGCTTCACGTCTCCACCGACTTGAATGTCACGCCAACGCAGCCGGCCATTCACTCCGTAGAGGATGTAGCGCACGCGATGTTGTGATCGCTCCACGCTCACCTCCAAAAAGCTTTGAAAGAAGGGAGCGCGATTAAAATCAAACGCGCCCGACACCATCTCGTTGTCAAAGGGATAGCCGTGCAGCCATCGCATCCACCAAACAAACGGCATTTTCCAATAGGGAGCTTCAGTGCGAATCTTGGTCAACAACTGATCTGTGCGTGGATAAAAGGCGTAATCGTTGGTGACAGGCTTTTCGGGAAATCCAAGCGACGTACCAATACTCAAATAGGCGCCGCCACCGCCATTGACGAAATTAAGCATCTGCCGCTCGGCACCCCCAGCTGAATAGTTGGTCTTGTAAAACTCAAAATCATGGGTGTCGCCCGCCATTGCTACATCAACTCCAAAGCGCTTGAGAGTTTCATGAATCTTGTTGAACGGTTCATCATGCGCGCCCTGGTAGGCGCCGTTTACGTAAAACGGGTGACCGATGACTACCATCTTGAAATTGCCGCCGGCGCGAGTCAGCGCTTGTTCCAGCCAGGCCTCCTGCTTAGCATCGATAGTCCGCAAGATTCCTGTGTCGACAGCAATCAAGGAAAAGCCGTTGCTGTGTATTTCAAAGTATGGACCACGCTGCAAACCGTTTTTGATACCGTAATACTCACGCAGCCGCTTTGCTTCGTTGATAATCTCCGCGAATCGCTGGTCCGTCGTGATTACTTTTGTCTGTAGATCCGCTGCCAGTCGCGCTCGCAGGGCCAGGTTTGCAGACTCCGCGTCGAGAAAGTTTGCGTTAAAGCCTTCGTCTGCGTCGAACCAGTCGTGGTTGCCGGGAATTGCGTAAATTGGTTTTTCAAATCCTTTGAAAGGTAGGTAAAAATTGGTTTCGTAGTCTTTCATCTTTCCGTCCGGATAGATGACGTCAGAGGAAAGAACCAGAAACTTCACCGCCTCACGTTTACTGGCAGCGATTAGTTGATCTCGCAAAGACATTTGCGACGGATCACCTTCGCCAGTATCGCCGATAACGATGAAACTAAAATCTCCGTCATTCGTGACCCCGTCAGGCGCAACACTAAATATTTTGTCGGGCGTCAGGCCTTTCGCCAGCTCGGCACGCTCGACATCTTCCGTCATCCGTTGTCGCCAAACGTCCACTCTCTTTTGGGTAATCTGTTGCCAAACGCCGGAGGCCCAATTCTCAGAATTAAAATACCAGCTGAAGCCCCAGATGGAATTTACCGCGATCAAGACTGCCGTTAGTGGCAGACCAATGCGCAGGACTTGCCAGAAAGCGTAGTTAAGCGATGAGCGAAGCTCGCGCATTTCCAGGGCAAATTTCAACCGCAGACCCAGCCACGATTTCAAAGACCTTTCCGCCAGGCTCGAGCTTTCGCCCTTCTCGTGAAGCGAAGTCAGGCGGTTCCAGGCCGTGCGCTCGATCGGCCGCGTCATTTTGCGGAACAAGAGTCGAATCGGAAGCAAAAGTACTATCGCCAGGATGAAGGCCACCACCATGTCGCCGATTACAGCGGAGAACGGCGAGATGAAGCCGATAAAACTCCACTTGGCGTCTGTGCGCAGAACGTGAATCGCAAAGAAGATGAGCAACAACATCAGGCACCAGACTATGTTTTCATGCTTCGCTATGGCGCGCCTTTCGAGCAATGGCTCCTGCATGTCGCGCACAGCATCGCTGGGTGCAAGTCTCAGTAGTCTGTCCGGATGTTGCCGCGGGTCTGGCGTCAGGGGAATGGTTTCGAAGCCACGCTCCGGCTGGAAAACCATGGTCCAACCATGGACCATGAGTCGTAAGCCAAGGGCCACCGAGATGACCAGGAAGGCAAACCGGGCCCTAACGAAGGACCAGATCAAACCGCCCAGCGCCACGGTGAAGATCCCGTTGAATAGACTCCACCAGCGGTCCGGTCCCTTCAGCTTGTAGGCGGCGATAATTTTGGTCGCCCCATCGATAACCAGGAAGACGGTTAACCCGATCAACAAACCAGACAAAGCAAGGTCGGGAGCAAAAAAGAGGACCACTCCCAATAGTGTGGTAACCACACCGCCGACGTAGGACAGTACCGACTTGGTCACCTCACTGGAGCGCAGTATCTCGACAAACTGCAAGAAACCTGCGGCCACCATCACGACGCCGAGGATGGAGATCACCCACTGACCAACGAACACGGGCATCAATAGCACAGTCAGGCCCAGGCCCATTACCAGCAGCCCAAGCGTTCGGCGTCGCGTTAGTTGCTTCCAGTTTGGCGGCGTCATTTAGGAATGGAGGTCTGGCTGTAGTCTTATAGAGAACCCGGAGCGTAAGCGATGGAGTAGGATAATAAGCCCTTAAAATAGTCGCAAGCAAAAATAAAGTGCCCATCCACAGATTACGCAGATTACACAGATTCTGAGCCAAACAGCTTAGTTGAGTTTCACCAAAGTTCTCAGTGCGGGCAAAGCTCAACTAAACTGTTTGGCTCAGAATCTGTGTAATCTGCGTAATCTGTGGATTCGTCCGTCCTGGATTCAATCACCTGTTGGAAACAACCAGAACTTTGCCGCGATAGATGCCACCATAGAGTTTTTCGGCAAATTGAGAGGACATTGCAGCGAGGCTTCTATATTGAGCAAGCGCGCTATCACGGTCATTCTTCCGCAGAAATAGCACACCGAGATTGTATCGAGGCAACGCCCAGTTTGGTTTGAGTGCCGCTGCCTGATGAAAGCAAGCGATCGCTTGCTCGTATTTTCCAGTTTCAGTAAGGGCAGTACCGAGATTGTTGAAGGCTTCGGGATAGCCTGGCCGCAGTCGAATCGCTGCCGCGTAAGCCTCGATCGCTTCTCTGCGTTTTCCCCAATTGTTGTAGGCAACTCCGAGACTGTTCTGCGCTTCACTGAAGTTAGGCTTTACTTGCAGCGCTTGCTCGTAGGCTTTCACCGCGTTCGGGTACTGTTCAAGCTTGAGATATGCGTCACCCAGGTTGTAGTAGGCTTCAGCATACTTCTTATCGAGGTAGATCGCGCGCAGGAACAAGACCACTGCCTCGTCGTATCTGCCAAGTGCGTTGTAGCTCGCGCCGAGGTTGTTGTAAGGAACGGCAAATTCCGGTGCAGCCTTGATAGCTGCATTGAACAGTTCAGCTGCTTCGTTAAGGTGTCCGGCGGCCGCTGCGGCCAGTCCTTGCTGATTTAGCTCTCGAGCCTTGTTGGTCTCTTTGTTAGTTTGCAAACCCCGGGTTGCGTTTACTTCATAGAGGGAGAGCAGCACTAGTGAAATCACTTTTAACAGGACTTTCAGTTTCATTTTTTCGCATCCCCCATGCGACGTTTCAGAGTTCGCAAATTTGCGTTGGCTGTTTTGCGAGTCACGGAATAGAATTGCGCGTTAGGCCATCCACGACCTGCGTACCGAACTCGCTCCCGTGACTCGCGTAAACAATTTAGCCGGGCTGTGTCTAAAGAGGCTTTAGGCAGCTCTCAAAGATTCTTCAAAGAACTTTCAAAGAGGCTTTAATGCGGCAGGATCGCGATCTGGTGTATCGATTTGGTGGGTTCCAACTGGAACCGGCGGAGCGTCGTCTGCTGCGAAACGGCGAAACGATTTCCCTGACGCCAAAAGCTTTCGACACGCTCATCTTCCTGGTGGAGCGCGCCGGTCACCTCGTCGAAAAAGAAGAATTGATGAAGGCGTTATGGCCCGACAGCTTCGTCGAGGAGGCGAACCTGGCGCAGCAAGTCTTTACCTTGCGGAAGGTCTTGGGAGAAACGGGCGAAGGAGGACAGTTTATTGAGACGGTGGCGCGGAAAGGGTTTCGCTTTGCCGCACCGGTGACCATTTCAGCACGACCGGAGCAGGTAGGGGCGGAGAGTCCTGGGACAGCGACCAAAACTACTCGCATGTCGACCTGGCGCCCGGCCCTGATTGCGGTTTTGATTATTGGCCTGGTCAGCTTGGCTGCGTATGCCCTTTATAACCGGAAGTCCGTCAAGCCCAGCGAATCTCCGCCGTCACCACCCAATGTCATAGCGGTCAAAACTATAGCCGTCTTGCCTTTCAAGCCACTAAGCGCTGACAGTCGCAATGAATCGTTGCAGATGGGAATGACCGAGACCTTGATTACTCATCTGAGCAATCTCAGGCAACTGGTGGTGCGACCAATGGGCGCTGTGCGTAAGTACGTCGACCCGCAACAGGACCCGGTAAAAGTGGGCCAGGAACTGCAGGTCGATGCGGTGCTGGACGGAAGTATTCAGAAGGTTGCAGATCGAGTGCGCATTTCCGTGCGTCTGTCAAACGTGCGTGATGGTGCGGCGCTGTGGGCCCAGCAATTCGACGAGAAGTTTACGGACATCTTCAACGTCCAGGACTCGATCGCCGAAAGAGTAGCAACCACGTTGCCCTTGAAACTGGGAGATGACGAGCGGCAACGCCTGACCAAGCACTACTCGGACAGCCCTGAGGCCTATCAACTCTATCTGCAGGCCCAATATCTTTGGGACAACCGGACCGCTGAGAATTGCAAGCAGATGTTTCAGTACTATGAGCAGGCGATAGCAAAGGACCCAAAGTTTGCGCTTGCCTATGTCGGCCTGGCCGACTTGCAAATCACCCTGGTGGGTGACAATCGCGTTACCTACAAGGAAATCAAGCCAAAGATTGACGCAAACCTGGCGCGCGCCCTGGCGCTTGATGCCGAATTGGCCCAGGCGCGGAATCTCCTGGCGGAAGTGAAGTATCAATTCGATTTCGACTGGGTAGCAGCTGAACGAGAGTTTAAGAAGGCGATCGAGTTGAATCCCAACGTGGCCCATATCCATCTCGCTTATGGCTGGTATCTCATGAGTATCGCGCGCTTTGACGAAGCAACCCGCGAGCTGGAGCGCGCCCAGGAGATCGATCCGCACTCCATGACGATCAATCGCGCGCGGGGCATGCTTTTGTACTATATGCATCAATTCGACAAGGCCATCGAGCATCTGCAACGCATTGCCAACGCTGAGCCGGGCGTTGCCCTCAATCATTGGGCCCTCGCCCAGGCTTACGAGCAGAAGGGCATGTACGAGGAGTCGATTGAGGAAAACTCCAAGGCTACTACTGACGGAACTGGAGAGAAAAAACTCGAGAGAGCCAGGGAACTGATAAGAACTTCTGGATGGCAGGGTTTTCTCCAGAATCAAAAAGAAGTGATGCGGAGCAATGCGACGCACGGCTATATTTCGCCAATGTTAATGGCCAGTGTCGATGCGCAACTAGGCAACAAAGAGGAGGCTCTTGCGGGACTCAACCAGGCGATCGACGAGCGGTCCTCTGGCATTCCCAATCTCAAGGTTGATCCCAAGTTCGACAGCCTGCATTCTGATCCGCGGTTCGCTAAATTGCTGGCCCGCATGAACATCACACCCTAGGGCCAAGCACGCCCAACCTATTTAGAATAAAAATGTCTTGAAAGTTACAGGCCTCCGCCACGGGTCATGGTCTAACCTGCAGGCACCGATGTTTGCCCGAAACGGGTTTGACCGATTGACTAAAGGAGGTTTGGGAAATGGGAAACTATTTCTCTTTCGAACGGTTCATCACAAAGAACTTCGTGAGAGCACTTTATTTCCTCGGTTTCGTCGTTCTGACGTTTGGCGGAATCGCTTTGGCGACCTGGGCAGGATTGCGCCTCAACGATGCGTCGATTGACAGGGAACTTGGCTGGCGTTACGTGATTATTGGCGGGGGCGCAGTGATCATTGGCAACCTGGTGTGGCGCGTATTCTGTGAACTCTGGATTGTCCTGTTCAACATGCACGCCAGGCTTGTCTCACTTGACGATCATTTTGGTCTCACTGACTGGGTGAAGGGGCGACGGCCGGCAAGCACGCTCAATCTTTCACCTGGCGTTCAAAGAACTCAGACAACGACGGAAGTTCCAGGCCCAACAGAGGAGGCTTATGACTCTTCTCACCCGGCCAGTGTGCTTGGTCTAACTTGAACCAAGTTTGGCGTCTCCCCTTCGACTCTCCCCTTTTCTCTGCGGCTCCGCGACTCGGCAATTTACACCGAAGGTGTTGACGAAGTTCGCGTAGAGTTCCACCCGGGCTTCGGCGCCATTCTCCTACTTCACTTCATTGGAAAACTTCTTGTACTCCAACTCGATCTCATCCGGTGTGGTGGGACCAGAAACGATCAACACTCGATATCTAAAAGTCACTGACTGTTTGGGTTCCAGCGTAAAGTTCAACTTCTCCTTACCGTTGCTGAAAACTTCCTGGCCCAGGGGATTCGCCGCAAACAGACCGTAACCTCGCGCATGCCAGTAGGTTGGAAAGCCCGGGTTTGAGGGATGATCAAGGATGGCCAGCGTGATAGCTTCCTTGTCCACCTTACCGCTTAACATGGTCCAACGACCACGCGTGCCCCAAACCTCGTCGCCACTCTTCCCTTCACTGCTGCGATAGAGCCCGCTCACGCCTGTGTTATCCAGCACCTTAACAGTCGTCGCCCGGCCGCTCGAGTCTGTAAATACGAGGGGCTCATTCGACGGTTGCTCCAGTTCGCGCCGCACACGCATACCCAACATGCCTTCCTTGTTGTCCTGGAACACGACCTGCTTGGTCAACGCGGTCAACTTTGTAATCCGATCCACCATACCGGCACTCGGTCCGGCGTAAAAAACAAAGGTCGTGGACTCTTGTAAAATAGGCTGACCATCTGGCATGACCCAATCCATCTCAACCGCCAATTCACCGCGATCCTTGCCACCGGTGGCTTTCACAATCCGACGATGGACCACCATGCCCATCTTTTGTTGCTGTTCCGGTGGCAAAGCGGTCGAGTTATTCCAGAAGTCCACTCCGTTGACGCTGCCATAATTGAACCAGAGGCCGATATGGTGTGGATGGTCCACTCTCTCGCCCGGTCGAGGATCGAGCGGGAAACCGCGCGTGACGATCGTGCCTTGAGTAGTACGCAGGGGGTAAAGCACGGGCACCTTAAGCTTGTCCGACCACAGATAGGATGTGAATGGTTTCCCGTCCACCTTAATATCCACGCGACGCCCTGCTTCATCCTTGGTAATGCGCACCTGGGCCACGCTAACAACTTGAAAAACCAGCAGCAAGGTCGCCGCTAAAAAGCCAGGCCGAAACAGTTTCATCTTCATCATGAAGCCACGATCACCTTTTGGTTCTTCTCGTCGAAGGTCACTCGCTGGCCCGTCTGGATGGCAGCGATGGTCATGCAAATAGCGGTTGAATGATTGTATCCAGCCTGGACGCTCGCGTTTGGCGTCTTGCGACTGCGCACGCACTCCATCCAGTTGCGCATGTGAGCGGCGGTTAAATTGTCTGCTCCGGTATTGGCGCTGGTCGCAGCCGGTGCCTGGGCTACGGGATCAGCCAGCGACATGTCTGCCAACAAATTCGCCTGCATCTTCATCTCATCCGCTTCCTTCTGGCGTAAACCACCGTCGGCGGTAATCTTGTTTGTGTCGAGATTGAGCATGCCGGCGTTCGAGTAATACAACTCCTTCACGCCACCGGCTGAGTTGCTGAAGCGCGACGAGTAGACCACTTGGAAACCTTTCGCCATGTCGTTGAGTGGACCGTAGTCAAACACCGCGGTCATCGTATCGAAGTTTTGCCGGCCATCGTGCCACTGATAGATGCCTCCGTTGGCGACGACGCTGCGCGGATGCGGCAGTCCTGAGAACCAATGTACCGTGTCGATCTGGTGCGACATCCATTGGCAGGGTATGCCTGACGAGTAGGGCCAAAAGAGACGAAATTCGAGGTACTTGCGCGGATCCCATTGAGCCTTTGCGCCTTTCTCGCGGCGGTTCAGGAGGAAACGATCCCAGTCTGTGTCCTCTTTACGAATCTCCTTGACCAGTTGGGGGCGGCGCCAACGTCCTGGTTGATTGACGTTCCAGGTCATCTCCACCATCACG
>DATFRK010000755.1:0-6450 GCA_035263325.1 Pyrinomonadaceae bacterium
TCTGGGGGCGAGCGGTCGACGCGTATGTTGGCGCGCACGTAGAGCCAGAGTTGGTCGAGGGGGCGGACAAACGGTGGCACCTGTTCCGTTTTGCCTCAGCCGTGTAGCGGTTAGGCCAGACGCGAACGCACCAGACTCACAGTTCCGCGACGCCGATGTTCAGAATTTCGTTGTTGCCATTCACCGCCTCGTCGTCAGTTATCCAATAGTTAAGCCTAACTGCTCCTGCCCAAAAAATTCTGAAACTTTCACTCCTCTTTGATCACTTACTCACTGATTACGCAAGGATCGGGAGGAGAGATGAAAGTCAAACATCGCCTGGCAACAATCATCACCCTTCTCTCGTTCAATGTGTTGTGGCAAGGCGCTGCCGCCCAGGTAGTGAGTGAAAATGATCGGCACGCGGTCAACGACTACCAGGAGGGTGAACGGCACTACGAAGCGCAACAATACGATCAAGCGATCCGATCATTTGACCGGGCCATCAAGCTAAGACCTGACTTCGCGGCGGCCTACAACGACCGAGGGATGACCTACGCCGCCCTGGGCCAACACGATGAAGCGGTAAAAGACTTTCGCGAGGCCATTCGCCTGCAACCAAACTTTGCAGTGTTTTACAACAACCTGGGTTGTGAGCATTTCCGTACTGGCGAACTCAAACTGGCCTTGCCCGCATTTGAAAAGGCCGTGGCTCTAAAGCCCGATTACGCGATGGCCCAAAACAATTTGGGAGCGGCACTTTCTGAAATGGGTCGTCCTCGCGAAGCCGTCGCGGCTTACGAGAAGGCAGTCAAACTAAAGCCCGATTGGGCCCAGGGGCATCGGAACCTGGCGCTGGCGAGTTTTCAAGCCGGCGATTACGACAAGGTGCTGGCAGAGCTGCACGAGGCAATACGGCTGAAGCCGGACTACTACGAAGCTTATAACAACCTGGGTGTGCTCTATCACAAGCAAGGGAATTACAGCGAAGCTAGCAACAGTTTGCGACATGCGATAAGTCTCAACCCTGACTATGGGGATGCACTCTTCAATCTTGGCGCTCTACAACTTGCTCTGCGACGGAAGGACGAGGCGTTAAGTCAATATCAGAAACTGAAGCGCGTTGATCCCGGACTAGCAGCCGGACTGTATGGCGCAATTTATCGAGGGATGGTGCTGGATCTAAGAAACAGGTAGTTGCCAAAGTTCGAACTGATGATTGAGCCGCTGGCATTGAACGTCCTAAAACTGAAACGACGGTCTAGCGCACACTCCGCGTTGGCCCACAGCTCTGCCGATCTGATTGCGCGCGCCCGTGCCGGCGAGCACGACGCCTTCCGTGTGATCTTCAATCGCTTTGCGAAGCCGATTGCCAGCTTCATCAACGACCTCGTCAATAACCGGGACCTCGCCGAAGAGTTGACCCAGGAAACTTTTGTCCGTGCCTACAAGAACCTTGGACAGATCAGAGACGACACGAAACTTTCCACCTGGCTTTTTGGCATCGGGAAGAACGTGGCGCGCGAGGCTCTGCGTTCACAAGTGCGCGCGACTGGCGACGAGAATATAGAAGCCGCCGCACCCGTCACCAGCAATGCGACCTCACCTTCCGAAGCTTTGATGGGTAAGGAACTGCAAAGCGCGATCCGTAAGGCCCTCCGTTCGCTCGATGATGACCAGCGCCTGGTCTTCATTTTGAAAGTTTTCCGGCAATGTCGTTACGACGAAATCTCAGAAATCACGGGCTTCTCAATCGCCAAAGTGAAAACCGACCTGCATCGGGCGCGAGCTGAACTGAGGAAGCTCGTGCGCCCTTTTTTGGAGCACACTCAATGAATTGCGACCAGTGTCAAATTCTTTTGGAAGAATACCTTGATGGTGAGCTCGACGTTCGAGTGGTCGAGCTAGTCGATCTGCATTTATCTACTTGCCTGGCTTGCGAGGCGGAATTGAAACGCCTGCGAGTGGAGTTTGAACAGGTCGCAGGTGTCAGAGTGGACCTGGACCCGACTGTTGCGCTATGGCCTGGAGTGGCAGCTCGTATCGAGGCAGAGTCGAAACCGGGACACTCCCAGAGTTGGTGGTCCATTTTGTTTGCGGTGCCACGACTTAGTGTACCGGCCGCGGTCGCCTTGGTGGTGCTGGCAGTGCTGACCACAGTTGTGTTCATGAAAAGACTGAATCCGCGTCACAGCGGAAGTCCGGCAGTTGCCAACGTGAACACACCTGGAGTACCCACTCATGCTTCGGAACCGGCGGTAGTACCAGCTATCGACCAAAAATCGACGCGGCGCGACAAACCGCGCCAGAAAACGACAGCTTACACCGCGCGCAACCGACCGCTTCTGGAAAGCAGTACTCCCGACCAGCTCGTACGCGAGGCGCAGCAGAAATATTTGGCTGCCATTCAACTGCTTTCTCGTGACGTCGCGCGCAACCGCTCCCGGCTTGATCCCGGTACGCGGCAAAGGTTGGAAGAGTCACTCACGTCGATTGATCGCACGATTGCGGTAACGAGACGGGCGGTGCGAAAAAGTCCGGATGATCCAGTAGCTGTGCAGTTTATGCTGGCCGCTTATGCGAAGAAGGTTGATGTCCTGCGGGAAATGGCCAACGGAGGCAGCTTCTAGCTCTATGAGTCTGGCGCGTCGAATCATGGCTTTCATCCTTGGGCTAGCTTGCATGAGTGTGTTTGCCCTTGGAGCGCTGGCCCAGGATCCTCAGAAACCAGCTGTTCCCCAACCAGTCAAGACAATGTTTCCCTCTCAACCTGGGGTCGAAGTGGTCCGATCAAGGGAATTCGGTAGCACTACTTTTAACGTTGGCGACAGTGTGCAAGTGATGGTCGACAATCGAACCACCGGCAGTATCAAGGTGACTGGTTGGGATCGTGATGTCATCAGTGCTCGGGCGTTTAGTGAACGCGGCGACGAGGTGGTAATTCTCGAACGCAAAACAGACGGTCGCCAAAACAACATTTTCCTGAAAGCGGATTACGCAGATCTGGAGAGTCCTGATCACACCACTCGTGTCCTCGACCTGCCACCAGTAAGAGAAGATGGACCAATTCAAATTCAACTGGAAGTGAGTCTGCCGCGGAAAGCAATGATTGGCGGGATTCGCGTGATACGTAGCAATGTCGTCGTAGAGAATGTCGACACGCTGCTGACGATTTCCGGCGCGCAAAGTAGCATCGTGCTACGGCATGTTGGTCCAGTTGAGGTTCACACCCGCAGTGGCAATATCGACATCGAGGATGCCCGCGGGTTAGTAAATGTGACCACCGCCTCGGGAGCAATCCGCTTACTGGGGCCCAAGGCGGAAGTGCGGGCGTTGTCGATCGTCGGTCCCATCGAAATCAGATGCGCGCGCGGTCACGTGAATGTGGCAAACACAGACGCCCCGATCGATATTTACGATTCGACTGCCGATATCGATGCCGTGGCGGCGAACAGTAGCGTTCGCTTTATCGGAGCCTTACAGGAAGGGCGCCGTTACTTTTTGAAGACGATGTCCGGGCGAGTGGAAATGATCTTGCCGGCAAACACCCGCGGCTTCAAGGCTACGCTAACTTCTTATAATGGCATCGTCGAGTCAGACTTTCCGATCCTCAGTAAGCAAACCCAGGGAAACGCGCATGCGGTAAAAGAGGGTGACAAGGAGTCGTTTCGTCGTATTAACGGCCAGTACGGAAACTCCAAAACGGAGATTATTCTCGATTCCTTCGAAGGACTGGTGCGAGTGACAAAGAATAGCGGGCAGGCTGCCGCGAACTGCAAGTAAAGGATGAAGGCGCAGAAGGATGAAGGCGGAAGGATGAAGGATGAAGGATGAAAGAATCGTTGGTCATATATCATTTGACATTTCTCATTTGATATTTGGAAGAGCGGTCGGATCCTTCTCAAGGAACGTTTGGAATCGCAGACGGATCCCTCTCAGTTGACATTTGAAAGCGCAATCGGATCTCGACGGTCGAGACTCAAATCAAAGGGGGCGACAAAATGTCAAATGAGAAATGTCAAATGATATATGACCAATGATTCTTTCAATGACAACTGTCAAATGATATATGATTCTTTCATCCTTCCGCCTTCATCCTTCAGAAGCGCTTCGTGTAAACTCCGTCTTGAATGACAATTGACACCCAACTGCCCACTACCGGCCATCGTCCTACCTGGGCCGAAATCGATCTCAACAACCTCGCGGCGAATTTCGACACTATCAAAGCTCGCGTTTCACCTGGCACCAACGTCATGGCTATGGTGAAGGCCAATGCTTATGGTCACGGTGCTGTCGAGTGTGCTCGCCGCCTGGCTGATGCCCGTGCCGACTGGTTTGGCGTGGCAACGCCCGAGGAGGCCATTGAACTTCGTGACGCCGGTATACATCAACCAATTCTTTGCCTTGGAGGTGTCTGGTCCGGCCAGGCTCAAGCCTACCTCCAGCATAAACTAACTGCAGTCGCTTATCGGCTCGACATGCTCGCCGCCTTGAATCGTGCAGCTGCTGACGCTGGAGCCGTTGCCGATGTTCATGTGAAGGTCGACACTGGCATGGGTCGATTGGGTATTCGGTTCGACGAGTTGCGTGAGTTTGTCACTGGTCTAAAGCAGTTAGTCAATTTGCGTGTCGACGGAGTGATGACGCATTTTGCGGCAGCTGACGACAGTGCCTGTCAACCATTGACGCAAAATCAGATCGACCGATTCAACGAGGCAGTGGCACTGTTTCGCCAGCAAGGATTCCGGCCAACGCATATACACCTGGCGAATTCTGCCGGGATCTACGGTCAACCTAAATCCTGGGGCAACATGATTCGACCGGGCGGAGCATTGTATGGGCTCTGGCGTGATGTCCTGCCGCTCCAGGTTGGTGACCCACGTCTGCAGCCGGTGATGTCGCTGCACTCACGCATCAGTTTGTTGAAGTGGGTGCCGCCAGGCGAGACGCTGGGTTACGGTTGTACATTCGAAGCTTCACGTCGCAGCTTGATCGCCACGCTGCCCATTGGTTATCACGACGGCTTCATGCGCGGCCTGTCAAATCGCGCGCATGTGATCGTGCGCAACAGTTTTGCGCCCGTAGTCGGGCGTGTCTCGATGGACTTCACCTTAGTAGACGTCACGAACGTTGCGGGAGTGACACTCGACGACCAGGCGACACTGATGGGTCGTGGTCCTGACAAACTTGAAATTCCGGCCGAAGAATTGGCGCGTATCGCCGGCACGCTCTCCTACGAGGTGACTTGTGGCATCAGCGACCGCGTACCACGCGTCTACCGCTGAAGGGCGTACTGCAATGCGTGACTCAATCTATAGCTGGCAATCATTAGATGGGCATCTCTGATCAGATCGATTTGGTTCTTGAGCTCTGCCAGCGCAATGAAACGTAGGTCTGACTCACCAATATCGGTAGCGTCCACTTCAGCGACGTAGGGATAAACTAGTTCGGGAGTCACGCCGGGACTCGAGAAGTACGTACCTCCCAGCTCCCAGGTCGTTCGCGCCGTGAGCCTAAAGTCCCGCCGCAATGCAGCACCCAAGAACTCCGGCACCTCGAACGAGTGTTCTAAGGTTTGCGGCAAACGCCACGCTGGCACTGTCGCTAACAAAGAACTTCCGGAAAACTGCTGGGCCGCAGGCAAATCACGTAACTCTACGCCGACGAATATTCCCTGGGCCGTTTTGATAACCGGTATCGCTGTAGCTGTGCTCAAGCTCAAGTTCTTCGGCACGACGTATTCGAACGCGACTTCAGAGATCACGTTGCCCTCAAGGGTGCGTTCGACAAACGTACCCTCTCTGACTTGGAGAAACTGTGGGCCGTCCGAAAATTCGCAATGCTCAAACGAAACCAACGGTTGTGGCAACAACACATCTTTATCTGAGCCGAGTTCAGCGCTCTGCTCCGACAACTTGATCGGTGCTCCAATCCACGGACCCGCGGTACGCCCAAGCCCATGAAGCAGCCGGTAGATATTGATTTCCAGGCGGGCATCGAACATGCCGCCAACGTGGCAGGCGCGCAAAACTTGCTGGGCATCCAGTTCACGCACGCTGCCGGCACTTTTGAACGATGTATAGTTAGGAAATGGCTTAGCAAAAGACAAGCTCGGTTCAATCTGGACCAGACAGGCCATCACCACTTCGGTAACTCCGCCTGGTGAGGTGTAGTAATAGAACGGATCACCGATTGATAGCAGCTCCTCTTTATTCAAGCTTGCTCTGTCGTCGAGTATTTGCGTCACCGCAGCCTGGAAATCAGCTGCGTCAACAATTGCACTTATTGGCTCAGTTAGGTAACCGGAGAGAGATGCACGCGATAAGCGCGGCTGATCAGCGCCCGCGTTCACGAGCGGTCTAGGGAAATCCTTTTTCGCCAGCACAAAGAGCTGGCCTTCACTCTCAAACCAGGGCAGTACATCGACTGTTTGATGAGGCCGTTCGACGAGTTCCCACACCTTACCGGTTT